>JBDSPC010000226.1:0-6892 GCA_039914485.1 Nocardioides sp. | reverse complement strand
CGGCAACTATCGTGGAGCCATGCGCGCAGTCACAGATATCGTCCCCACCCAGGGCCGATTCGAGGTCGTCAGCGACTTCGAGCCGGCCGGCGACCAGCCGGCGGCAATCGAGGACCTCGAGGCGCGGATCCGACGCGGGGAGAAAGACGTCGTCCTGCTCGGCGCGACCGGCACCGGCAAGACCGCCACGGTGGCCTGGGTCGCCGAGCAGCTGCAGCGTCCGATGCTGGTGCTGCAACCCAACAAGACGCTGGCCGCGCAGTTCGCCAACGAACTGCGGATGCTCTTCCCGGACAACGCGGTCGAATACTTCGTCAGCTACTACGACTACTACCAGCCCGAGGCCTACGTCCCGCAGACGGACACCTACATCGAGAAGGACTCCTCGATCAACGAGGAGGTCGAGCGGCTGCGCCACAGCGCGACCAACTCGCTGCTGACGCGACGCGACGTGATCGTGGTCAGCACGGTGTCGTGCATCTACGGCCTGGGGACGCCCCAGGAGTACGTCGACCGGATGCTCCGGCTGCGGGTGGGCGAGGAGCACGACCGCGACTCGATCCTGCGGCGGCTCGTCGAGATCCAGTACACCCGCAACGACATGACCTTCACGCGCGGCACCTTCCGCGTGCGCGGCGACACCCTCGAGATCTTCCCGGTCTACGAGGAGCTCGCGGTGCGGATCGAGTTCTTCGGCGACGAGATCGAGCGGCTGATGACGCTGCACCCGATCACCGGCGAGATCATCACCGAGGACCAGGAGCTGCACGTGTTCCCGGCGACCCACTACGTCGCCGGCCCGGAGCGCATGGAGCGCGCGATCAAGGGCATCGAGGAGGAGCTCGAGGAGCAGCTCTCCACCTTCGAGCGCCAGGGCAAGCTGCTCGAGGCTCAGCGGCTGCGGATGCGCACGACCTACGACGTCGAGATGATGCGCCAGGTCGGTTCGTGCTCGGGCATCGAGAACTACTCGATGCACATGGACGGGCGCACCCGCGGCACGGCGCCCAACACGCTGCTCGACTACTTCCCCGAGGACTTCGTGCTCGTCGTCGACGAGTCGCACGTCGCGGTCCCGCAGGTCGGCGGGATGTATGAAGGCGACATGTCGCGCAAGCGCAACCTCGTGGACCACGGGTTCCGGCTGCCGAGCGCGATGGACAACCGGCCGCTGAAGTTCGAGGAGTTCCTCGACCGGATCGGCCAGACGATCTACCTCTCCGCGACGCCGGGCAACTACGAGCTCGACAAGGTCGGCGGCAAGGAGAACACCGTCGAGCAGATCATCCGGCCGACCGGCCTGATCGACCCCGAGGTCGTGATCAAGCCGACCAAGGGCCAGATCGACGACCTGATCCACGAGATCCGCACCCGCGCCGACAAGAACGAGCGCGTCCTGGTCACCACGTTGACCAAGAAGATGTCCGAGGACCTGACGGACTATCTCCTCGACGCCGGCATCCGCACCCGCTACCTCCACTCCGAGGTCGACACGCTCCGGCGCATCGAGCTGCTCAAGGAGCTGCGGATGGGGGAGTACGACGTGCTCGTCGGCATCAACCTGCTCCGTGAGGGCCTCGACCTGCCCGAGGTGTCGCTGGTGTCGATCCTCGACGCCGACAAGGAGGGCTTCCTGCGCTCCGACAAGTCGCTGATCCAGACGATCGGTCGTGCGGCCCGCAACGTGTCGGGCCAGGTGCACATGTACGCCGACAAGATCACGCCCTCGATGGAGATGGCCATCGACGAGACCAATCGCCGCCGGGCCATCCAGGTCGCCTACAACACCGAGCGCGGTATCGACCCGCAGCCGCTGCGCAAGAAGATCGCCGACATCACCGAGATGCTCGCCCGCGAGGACGAGAACACCCAGGAGCTGCTCCAGACCTGGGCCGACGCCGGGGTCAAGGGCCGCGCCGGGGGAGTCAAGGCGGGCAAGTCCCCGACCCCCGCGCTCTCGAAGATCAAGAACACGCTGCCCGACGCCGCAGGCCTCCCGTCCAGCGACCTCGCCGAGCTGATCCAGCAGCTGACCGATCAGATGCGCGCGGCCGCCGCCGAGCTGCAGTTCGAGGTCGCCGCCCGGATCCGCGACGAGGTCAACGAGCTCAAGAAGGAGCTCCGCCAGATGATGGAAGCCACCAAGTGAGGGTGGGGTCGGCGAGGGCGAGCGCGGCAAGCGGCGGCGCCATCCCCGATGACGAGCTCACGGAAGCCATCGACGAGTCCTACCGGCTCGTGGTGAGCAAGCTCCCCAGGAGGGATCGTCCCGAGGGCTGGGATACATAACCCCCGTCCTGCCTGACTCGTTGACCCACTACGTTGTCCAAAACGAGAACGTGTTCTATTCTGCGTCGGGTCCGCTCAGGGAGGGTTGTGCATGGGTTTCTCCGCGCTCTCCGTCGTCCGCGGACCCGGCGAGCTCGCCGCGATGGTCATCGACGTCACCAAGCTGACCTTCACCACCCGTTTCCAGTTCCGTGAGTTCATCGAGCAGGCGTGGTTCATCACCAGCGTCACGCTGATGCCGACGATCCTGGTGTCGATCCCGTTCGGTGCGGTGATCTCGCTCCAGGTCGGCAACCT
The DNA here is from genome assembly GCA_039914485.1 of Nocardioides sp. Classification (GTDB taxonomy): domain Bacteria; phylum Actinomycetota; class Actinomycetes; order Propionibacteriales; family Nocardioidaceae; genus Nocardioides. The sequence goes on along the minus strand of JBDSPC010000226.1, from coordinate 4,306 downwards.
GACCGGCCAGCTCGGCGCGCAGTCCTTCGCGGGCGCCACGGCCGTGCTTGCCACGGTCCGTGAGGCGGCTCCGATCGCCGCGGCACTGATCATCGCCGGAGCCGCCGGCTCGGCCATCTGCTCCGACATGGGCGCGCGCAAGATCCGCGAGGAGATCGACGCCATGGAGGTCCTCGGCGTCGACCCGATCGCGCGCCTCGTCGTCCCGCGCGCGCTGGCCACCGTCTTCGTCAGCCTGATGATCATCGGCATCGTGATCGCCGCCGGCATCGGCGGCGGCTACTTCTTCACCGTCATCGTCCAGGGCGGCTCGGCCGGTGCGTTCCTGTCGAGCTTCACGGCGCTCGCCTCGATCACCGACCTCTACGTCGCGATGGTCAAGGCCGCCCTCTTCGGCTTCCTGGCCGCGATCGTCGGCGCCTACAAGGGACTGAACGCCGGCGGCGGCCCCAGCGGCGTCGGCCGGGCGGTCAACGAGAGCGTGATCCTCGCCTTCATGCTGCTGTTCTTCCTCAACGCGATCATCACGGCGCTCTACTTCCAGCTGATCCCTCAGCCGGGGCTGTGATCGGGTGAATCCGGTGCGCAACCGCCTCGAGGAGTACGGCGACCAGCTGCTCTTCTACGCCAAGGCGCTGGCGTGGACCCCACGCGCCCTGCGCAGCTACCGACGCGAGATCTACAACACGCTGGCCGAGGTGGCCTTCGGCGCCGGTGGGCTGAGCCTGATCGCCGGCACCGCGGGCGTGATCGCCTTCCTCGCCTTCTTCGCCGGCACCGAGGTCGGCATCCAGGGCTATGCCTCGCTCAGCCAGATCGGCGTCGCCAAGTTCACGGCCTTCATCTCGGCCTACTTCAACACCCGTGAGGTGGCGCCGCTCGTCTCCTCGATCGCGCTCGCCGCCACGGTCGGGTGCGGCTACACCGCCCGGCTCGGCGCGATGCGGATCTCCGAGGAGATCGACGCGCTCGAGGTGATGGGCATCCCGAGCCTGCCGTTCCTGGTGACCACCCGGATGATCGCCGCCTTCATCGCGGTGATCCCGCTCTACATCATCGCCCTGCTGGCGTCCTACCTCTCGCCACGGCTGATCACGACGCTGATCTACAAGCAGTCGGCGGGCACCTACGACCATTACTTCATCCAGTTCCTGCCACCGATCGACATGCTCTGGTCGTTCCTCAAGCTGATCATCCTGGCGGTGATGATCATCCTGATCCACTGCTACTACGGCTACACCGCCAGCGGCGGCCCCGCAGGGGTGGGTCAGGCGGTCGGCAAGGCGATCCGGACCTCGATCGTGACCGTCGTGGTCGCCGACTTCTTCCTGAGCTTCGCCATCTGGGGCTCGACCACCACCGTGCGGATCACGGGGTAGCGGCGTGTTCGCCAACATCCGCCACGACTCGAGCGCCGAGCACGCGCGCCTGCTCGTCGCCGGCGTCGTCTACGTCACCGCCATGGCGATGCTGATCGCCCTGTCGATCGCGATCTACCAGAAGAGGTTCACCGAGGTCACCACCATCCGGGTGCAGGCGGACCGCGCCGGCCTCCAGCTCGCCAAGTTCGGCGACGTGCGCATGCATGGGGCGCTCGTCGGCGACGTACGCACCATCGAGCAGGACGGCGACCAGGCCGTCATCACCATCGCCCTGCGTCCGGAGGCGGCGCGGACGATCCCGGAGAACATCGCCGTGGAGATCTTGCCGACCACGCTGTTCGGGCAGAAGTACGTCTCGCTGGTGCCGCCGAGGACCGGCGCCTCGACGACGATGCTCGCGGACAACGCGGTGATCCCGGCCAGCCGGGTGCGCACCAACGTCGAGATCCAGACGATCCTGGCCGACCTGTTCCCGCTGCTGCGTGCGGTGAAGCCGGCCGACCTCAACGCCACGCTGTATGCCCTCTCGCACGCGCTGACCGGCAAGGGCGACGACCTCGGTGAGACGCTCGAGGAGCTCGACGCCTACCTCATCGAGATCAACGACCACCTCCCGCAGCTGCAGACCGACCTGCGGCTGCTCGCCGACGTCTCCGAGACCTATGAGCTGGCCGCGCCCGACCTGCTGCGACTGCTGCGCAACGCCACCGTCTCGGCGCGCACGCTCACCCAGAAGCAGGAGGAGTTCGGGCAGACCCTGCGCGCCGTCACCGGGCTCTCGGTCAGCGCCCGCAACACGCTCTCCGCCAACGAGCAGGCCCTCATCCAGCAGGGTGTGTACGGCGTCCCGCTGCTGTCGCTCCTGGACACCTACTCACCCGAGCTGCCCTGCGTCCTCGACGGGATCGTGCGCCAGAAGGCCGACACGAGGAACGTCTTCCAGGACGGGATCATTCACCAGACCCTCGAGCTGGGGGCCCCGCAGCGCAAGGCCTACACGGCCGCCGACGCACCGGTCTACGGCGAGGTCGGGCACGGGCCGTGGTGCCTCGGGCTCCCGGCGAACTACGAGAAGCCGGCCCCCTTCCTGCCCCTCAAGGACGGCACCAGCGACGACGAGCCGGGGGGTGGGCTGGAGTGAACGCCCGCAACGCCAGGACCGTCAGCGCCGGCATCAAGCTCGGCATCTTCACCGTGGTCTCGATCGTCTTCACCACCACGCTGGCGGTGATCATGGGCGGCATCGGGCTCGGTGACCACACGGAGTACAACGGCATCTTCTCCAGCGCCAGCGAGCTGAAGAAGGGCGACGACGTGCGCGTCGCCGGCGTCTCGGTCGGCGAGGTGACCGACGTGGAGATCTACCAGGCCAACCAGGCGAAGATCGCGTTCACGGTCAAGAGCGACGTGCCGATGACGGCCGACTCGCGGGCCAGCATCCGCTTCCTCAACCTGGTCGGCGACCGCTATCTCGCGCTCGAGCAGGGTGACCCGGCGGCGAAGCGGTTGACGGGAGGAGCGACCCTGCCGATCAGCCAGACGCGCCCGGCCCTCAACCTGACCGCGCTCTTCAACGGCTTCCAGCCGCTCTTCGCGGCCCTCAACCCCGAGGACGTCAACCAGCTCTCGATGAACCTGATCCAGGTGCTGCAAGGCGAGGGCGGCACGATCACCGGCCTGCTCCAGCAGACGGGCGAGCTCACCAACTCGCTGGCCGATCGCGACCAGCTGATCGGCGAGGTGATCGTCAACCTCACCACGCTGATGCAGACGGTCGACGGCAACCACCAACAGCTCGGCGAGCTCATCACCAACCTCGAGCAGTGGACCGGCAACGTCGCTCGCGACCGCTTCACGATCGGCCGGTCGCTGGAGAGCATCTCGACGCTCTCGGTGACCCTCTCCGACCTGCTCACGCAGACACGGCCGCTGCTCGAGCAGGACGTCGCGCAGCTGCGCCGTCTCTTCACCGTGCTGGCGCGCCCGGAGAACAAGGCGATGCTCGACGAGACCCTCGAGAAGCTGCCGACGATGCTGGCGCGACAGACCCGGATCGGCGTCTACGGCTCCTGGTACAACTACTACCTCTGCGAGTTCACCGGCGGCATCGTGCTCCCCGCCGAGCTGGCCGACACGCTGCCGCCCGATGTCGTCAAGCAGATCGCGCAGTTCACGCTGCACTCGACGGTCGACAGGTGCAAGCGCTGATGGCCCGCCACTCCGACCGCAAGATCCTGCGCCTGGGCTCCATCACGCTGGTGGGGCTGCTGATCGTGATGGCCGCGTCCTTCAACCTGCAGAAGTTCCCCGGATTCCGCGGCACGACCTACCACGCTGAGTTCATCGATGCGAGCGGCCTGCACGTCGGCAGCGAGGTCCAGGTCGCCGGCATCCGGGTCGGTCGCGTGCAGGACATCCGGATCCAGCAGGACAAGGTGATCGTCGACTTCGAGGTCAAGGACGCCACCCTCGGCGACGAGTCCAAGGCCGAGGTGCAGGTGCAGAACCTCCTCGGTGAGAAGTTCCTGCACCTGACCACGATCGGCAGCGACCGGCTCGACGTCGGCGGCACCATCCCGGTCGATCGCACCGACGTCACCTTCGACATCGTCGGTACCCTCGGCCAGCTCACGACCCAGACCGAGGAGACCCAGAAGAAGTCGCTCTCCGAGGCCCTGAACACCCTCGCGGTGGTGATCGACCAGGCTGCGCCCGAGGTGAAGAGCAGCTTCACCGGGATGTCCCGCCTGTCCGAGACGATCGCGTCGCGTGACGAGGAGATCGGCGACCTGCTCGCGAGCTCGGCGCGCGTCACCAGCCTGCTCGACGAGCGCAAGGGCGATCTCGTCCAGCTGATGGAGAACGCCGACCTGGTCTTCGCCGAGCTGCGCAAGCGCAAGCAGGCCATCCACGACCTGCTGGTC
>JBDSPC010000218.1:0-13869 GCA_039914485.1 Nocardioides sp. | reverse complement strand
GTTGCCGGTGCCCTGCGGCACCAGCTCGATCCAGGTGTGACCGGCGGGCACGGTGAGCTCGTCACCCTTCTTGGTCTTCAGCTTGATCGCGCCGGTCAGGCCGTCCTTGGTCCAGGTGCCCTGCACGACCAAGCCGTCGTGGAAGAGCTGCGCCGGACCCGTGCCCTCGAACTTCGTCTCCGGCACCAGGTAGCCCGCGGGGTCGCGGTAGCCCGCGTCGCCGATCTCGACGCGCATCACCAGGATGCTGGTCGCCGGGAACTGGTCGCCCTCGGCGGCGTACGAATCGGTGTTGACGTAGGTGCCGCCCTGGAAGGCCCAGGTCGTCGTGTGGCCGCCGAACGACGCGGTCAGCGTGCGCGCCTTCTTGCCGGCGGGGAAGTCGGCCTCGGAACCGAAGTCGAGGTAGGGCTTCGGGGCCTCACCACCCTTGATCCCCTTGGCGATCACGTCGGGGTGGGAGAAGAGGTTGTACGGCGCCGAGCGCGAGTTTTCCCGGTAGACGCCATTGGCGCCCTCGGTGACGAACGGGATGCCCGCCTTGTTGATCCGGGCCAGGGTGACCGCGGCCGCGCCACTCGTGATGACGTGGGCGCCGGTCGGCACGATCCCGATGTCGCTGGCGCGCATCGAGCGCACGGGGCCGACGACCTTGGGGATCTTGGAGTAGTAGAAGGCCGCGAGCCGGGTCATGCCGCCCTCGACGAGCTCCTCGACGACCATGTCGGCGGAGCCGAGGCCGATCTGCGGCGAGCTGGAGGACGTGTTGTCGACCTTGGTGACGATCACGGGGTGCGTGGGGGTGTCGCCGTCGACCTCGAGGCCGGTGAGAGGCCACAGCGCGGGCTCCTCGGGGGTCTCGGACGCCTCGGCGGTGGGCTCCTCGGAGGACGACGAGCTCGGCTCCGGGGTCTCCTCGTCGCCGCCACAGGCGGCCAGCCCGGTGAACAGGGCGGTCGCCGCGAGAGCGGCGACGGACAGTCGCAGACGGGGGTGCACGGGGTACTCCGATCACAGGGGGTGTGGTCCAACTCGACGCCAAGTGTCACTCCGAGTCAAAACGCGACGCAGCAGGCGCGCCCAAGAAGTGGCTCCGGTCACACGGGAGCAACGCCGGCGACGAGGCGCTCGACGAACCACACGGTCCCGGTGACGGCGACCAGGGCGGCCGCGCCGACCAGCACGGTCTGGCCGCGAGGCACCCGGCGCAGCAGCACCACGACGGGGAAGAGCCCCGCGATCAGCGCCAGCTGGACGAGCTCGATGCCGATGTTGAAGGCGAGCAGGGCGCCGAGAAGGTCCCATGACGCGACCTCGTCAAGGCCGAGCGCGCCGGCGAAGCCGAGGCCGTGCAGCAGCCCGAAGGCGAGGACGACGGGCAGCCGCCAGCGTCCCCGACGCTCGCCGCGCCCGACCAGGGTCAGCACCGCGACCACCGCGATCGAGAGCGCGATCACCGGCTCCACGATCACCGTCGGCACCGACACCATGCCCAGGGCGGCCAGCAGGAAGGTCACGCTGTGGGCCACGGTGAAGGTGCTGGCCGCGAGCACGACGTCGCGGACCGACCGGGAGCCCAGCACCAGCACGAGCAGGAACAGCAGGTGGTCGAGCCCGAGGAGCAGGTGTTCCCCGCCGAGGACGACGAACGACGCCCACTGCCGCGACTCGCCGTGTTCGGCCGGGGTGATCTCGTGGGTGTCCTCGTCCTTGAGCATCGTCGTGCCCTCGGTGCCGTCGAGGTCGTAGTGCACCAGCGTGGTGGTGCTGTGCACGAACGTCTCCGAGTCCGAGAAGAGCGCCGAGAAGAGCGCGTGCGACCGGCCCGGCTCGTCCTCGCAGTCATAGCCCAGGTGGATCACGGCGTATCCCCGGCCGTCGCGCTCGGTCCGCTCCGGTGCCTCGGTGGGCTTCGCCGTACAACGAGAGTCGCCGTAGGCGACCTGGAAGCGGTCCGCGACGTACGCCGCAACGTCGACCCGGTGGGCCTCGAGCTGTCGCAGCTGCTCGGCCGGGTCGGTGGCGCCCCAGGCGTCCTGACGGAGCCAGGCCGACTTCATCAGCAGGTCGTACTCGACCTCGACCTCGGCGACGACGTCGGTGGACGCACCGGCCGTGACGGTGACGCGGGCCGTCGTCATCGCGCCGTGCGCGCCGGCCGGGGCGGCACCGACGACGAGCACGGTCACCGCCCCGACCAGCGCGAGCAGCAACCTCACCGGGCGAGCACCAGGTCGTGGATCCGGACCGGGCGGCCGTTGGCGTCGAGGGTGGCGAAGATGCTCGGTGTCGACGTGGTGACGCCGCCGCCGGCCGAGCGAGCCGTCACGACCCAGGCGTAGGCCGTGCCCTTCTTCAGGCCCGCCCACGCCACGCTGGCCACCTGGCCGGAAGGCACGGTCGCCTCGCCGATCACCGCGGTCGGTGCGTAGACCGCGACCGAGTCGGTGACGAAGCTGGTGGTGCGGCTGGTCAGGTCGACCGGGAGCACCATCGTGTCCTCCTGGCCGTTGTAGCGCCGGTCGATGTCGAACTCGGTGGCGCCGAAGTCGTCCAGAAGCGGCGAGTAGGTGTCGACCGACATCTCGCCGCGGTCGACGTCGAACTGCAGCATCCGGAAGAAGCTGGCCCCGAACCGGAGCTGGTCGGTCGGGCTGTAGCCGCCGGCCTCGGTCAGCCCGAGCCGGTCCGCGGACACTGTGTAGAACTGGTAGTCAGCCAGCAGCTCGACGACGCCGTTGCCGATGTCGCCGACCTGCGGCTTCACGTTGGTGCCGACGCCGTGCTCGTGGCCGGCGAGGATCAGGAACACGTTGGGGTTGTCGGCCACGATCGTGTTGAAGAGCATCGCGCCGTCGGGTGCCGAGAAGGTCGCCCCGCGTCCGTCCGGGCTGGTCGACGGCTTGAGGTAGTCGTGCGAGAGCAGGATGCCGTTGCGGCCCGGGAAGCGCTTGAAGATCTCGTCCGCCCACTCCGCCTCGTCCCGCGTCACGCCGTAGGACAGGCCGACCACCACGAAGTCCAGGCCGCCGGCGGAGAACAGGTCGAAGTGGTTCTGGTTGTCGCCGTCGCGCCACGGCCCGCCGTACGACGCGTTCTGCCAGCGCCTGGCCGCAGCCGCGTAGCGGTCGGGACCGTAGTAGCGGTTGTAGATCGCCTCGGGCCCGTCCTCGGTGCCGGACTGGTTGTCGTGGTTGCCGGCGATCACGCCGTTGGCGATGCCCGCGTCGTCCAGCACCTGCTGCTGGCTCGACGAGAGCTCCATCTCGCCGACGACCTGGCGCTCGAGCTCGGGCGTCGCGGGCAGGCGGATGTTGTTCTCGATGATGTCGCCGGTGTGGGCGACGTAGGCGATCTTGCGGTCCTTCGCGTTGGCCGCGACCCAGCGGGTCACGTCGCCGTACGCCTTCTCCCAGACCGCACGCTCCTCTGGCGTCTCCTGCTCGACGGCGCCCTCGGAGAGGTACTGCGTGTCGGTGTAGTGGACCAGCGAGAAGTCGTAGCCGGCCGGGTCGTCGAAGCCGACCATGTCCCTGGCGTCGATGTCGTCGGCGAAGGGGTCCTCGCCGGTGATCAGCACGTGCACGAACTGCCCGTCGAGGTATCGCTCGTCGACCGTCGCGGTCAGCACGGTCGCGGTCTCGGCGGCACCGCGCGCTCCGGCCACGGGGTCCCAGGACCCAGCTCGGACGTTCCAGGCGTTCAGGACGACGCGCCGAGCCGGGTCGATCGCGCCCTCCCACCGCAGCACCGGTGCGGTCACCTTGCCCTTGATCGGTACGTCGAAGCGCTGGTAGGCGAGGTCGGTGGCCGCGGCAGACGGCAGCGTCCCGGCGTCGCCCGGCGCCAGCACCTTGGTGCTCCCGATCCGCTGCTCCCCCGGGACCCGCAGGGTCGTCGGCATCGTGCCGGTCGTGCCCTGCCAGCCCTGGTTCGGCGTCAGGATCTCGGCCTGCGAGAAGACCGCCGTCGTCCGGCCGCCACCGGGCTCGGCGACCTTCGCACTGAGCGTCGCCGAGTCGCCGATGTCGGTCGATCCCGACGCGGGTGCCAGGTCGATCGGCACGTCCGGGATCCCGGCGGAGCGGAAGCGGATCTCGCGGGTGGCCTCGTTGCCCAATGAGTCGGTCGCCCTCGCGGTGATCAGGTGGTCGCCCGTGGCGAGGCCCGGCCCGACGGGGGCGCCGAGCTCGATCGGCTGCCCGTCGAGCGTGTACGTCGCAGCGCCCTCGACCTCGCTGGCGTCGGCGAGCTCCACGGCCAGCGAGACCGCGGAGGTGATCGTCGAGCCGGCGGCCGGCGTGGACGACGCGACCTCGGGGGCCGTGTTGTCCACGACGATCAGTCGCGTCGCGGTCTGGCCGGTCGTCGAGGTGGCCGCGAGGGTGTGCTCGCCGTCGACCAGCGCGGTGGTGTCGAGGGTGGCCTTCACCCCGCCCTGGGGCGAGTCGAGGTTGAAGATGAGGTCGATCTCGCGCTGTGCGGTGGTCGACGACCCGCAGTTCCCGTCGCCCATAGAGTAGGACGCCTTGAGGTCCTGGCCCGTCGCCGTACCGGATGCCGGCGCCAGCGCGAGCTTCGAGATGGTGAAGTCGTCGCGGTTCTGGCCGCAGGTCGCGGCGGTGGCACCGGTGACGACCTTGATCCGGTTCATCCCCGGAACGAGCCGGTCGTTGGGGAACATCACGTCGACCCGCTGGCTGACGAAGTCGCCGCCGATGTCGGACTTCACGCCGTTGACCAGGACGTAGCTGTGGTACTTCGCCTCGATCGAGTTGGTGCCGACGTTGAAGCTGAACGCGGCGGCGCCGTGACCCAGGGTCGGGGAGATCGCGAGCGGCGAACCGTCGACGGTGACGGAGTCCACCCCGCCCTGCGTGCCCGCCAGGAACGAGGCCAGGACCGGCACCTCACCCGACACCAGGCTCCCGTCGGCCGGCATCAGCCGGGGTGCGCCGGCCGGAGCGTTGTTGACGGTGAACCCGTGCTCGGTCTGGGCGCCCGACTCGGTGATCGCCGTCAGCAGGTGCGCGCCGTTGGTCAGGGTGGAGGTGTCCAGGTCGGTGGCGAGGCCGGTGGTGCCGACCGGGTCACCGAGGATGAAGAAGGTGAGCGTGGCCCGCTTCAGGAGCGCGGTGTTGGATCCGCAGCTGCCGTCGCCCATCGAGTAGGTGTAGTCGTTCTCCTCCCCGTCGGCGACCTCGCCGAGCAGCTCGAGCGACAGGTTGCTGAGCGCGAAGTCGTCGTGGTTGGTCCCGCAGTCGCTGGCGATGGTGCCGGTGACGATCTCGATCGTGTTCTCACCCCGGACCAGCTCGTCGTTGGGGATCTCGAGGGTGGCCCGCTCGTCGACGAGGTCGGGCAGGTCGATGCGGTGCTCGCCGTTGACGAGCAGGTGGTTGCCGTAGCGCCGCTCGATCGAGTTCGTGCCGACGTCGAAGCGGAACTTCGACGTACCGACCGTGGCGTTCGCGTCGACCTCGCTGTCGTCGACCCACAGCGAGGCGACCGAGTCATCGACGGTGGTCGGCGCCGACGCGACGGCCTGCCGGCCCTCGAGCCAGGCACCGTCGGGCGGTGACAGCGTCGGCGGCGTCAGCGCACCCGCGCTCGGCTTCGGTTTGGGGACGACCGGCTGCGTGGACGCCGGACTGATGAACGCCCCCGTCGACAGCATCGCGGCCGCCAGCCCCAGCAGCAGGGCGATCGCGGTCAGTGGGCGGAAGTGGGCGGGGCCAGCCGAGTCGGTGCGCACGTCGGTCAATCTGGTGGCTGTGCGAGAACTCCCGGAGAGCCGTGTACGTCGACTCGGCGAACAACCCGCGAATGCGAACGGGCGCACCCACCGGATCGGTGGATGCGCCCGTCATGACGGAGGTTGAGGAGGGACGAAGTCCCGTCACGAAACCCTCAGCGCAGGGTGCCGCCGAACCAGCTGCTGGTCCAGGGCGCCGCGACGGTGACCCGCTGGCCGGAGCCGGGTGCGTGCACCATCATCGCGTGGCCGTTCTGGTTCCCGATGAAGATCGCGGCGTGGTAGACGTTGCCGCCGTAGTGGAAGAACATCAGGTCGCCGGGGCGCATGTCCTGCTTCGCGATGCGGCGCGTGGCCGCGGCCTGGGCGTCCGAGGTGCGCGGCAGGTTGAAGCCGGCGCGGTCGTAGCTGTAGGCGATGAGGCCGGAGCAGTCGAAGGCGTTCGGGCCGGCAGCGCCGTACACATACGCGTCGCCGCGCTGGGCCATCGCGGTGCGCTGGGCGGTGACGATGCGCGAGCTGAGCCGCTTCGCGGCCAGCCGCTTGCGGGAGACTAGCGTCTGCTCGAGCTCCTTGGCCTCGGCGCCGGAGAGGACGACGGCGCCGGAGCGCTGGGTCTCCTCGGCGGCATGGGCGGGAGCAACGGCCAACGTGGTGGCGCTGATTCCCAGGGTGACGATCGTGAGCGCGCAGGTGCGCGCCATGCGACGAATCGCAGGCATGGCAGATTCCTTTCCCACGCCTGTGAGGTGAGCTGTCGGGTTGGAGCCGGAAAGTGCCCCGCCATCTCTCGATGACTTCACCCCGAGCCGTCCGCGCACGCTGGTGAGCGCTGCGGCCGGCAGTGGAACCTGTGGGTCCCCCACTCCTGCCCGATCTTCTTGACTCGGGGGTCCACCCCCGGCGGGCAGGACTCGGCGTTACCGGGGATGGCTATTCGGTTAATTGCTTGTGAAGCGTCGGCGACGTTAGGCACCCCCGTGCCCATAAATCCAACCGGCCGCCACGACTTGGGGTCGTGTCGGCCGGTGCTGAGCGTGAAAGCGGGTGTTCGGCGTGAGCAGCGTCTCGCCCCCGGAGGGGTGGTCCGGACCACCGAAAACCCCGTCTGGACGGGTCAGCCGAGCTTGGCGCCGCCGTCGACGTAGAGCGTCTGACCGGTGATGTAGGACGCCTCGTCGCTGCACAGGAAGGCCGCGGCGGCCGCGATGTCCTCCGGGAAACCGACCCGGCGGACCGGATTGTGGTCGGCGTTCAGCTTGCGGAACTCCTCGACGTCCATCTTCAGCCGGGCGGCGGTCGCGTCGGTCATCTCGGTGGCGATGAATCCGGGGGCGATGGCGTTGGCGTTGATGCCGAACGGGCCGAGCTCGATGCCGAGCGTGCGGGTGAAGCCCTGGACACCCATCTTGGCCGCGGAGTAGTTGGCCTGGCCGCGGTTGCCGAGGGCGGAGACGCTCGAGAGGTTGAGGATCTTGCCGTACTTCTGCTCGACGAAGTGCTTCTGGGCGGCCTTGGTCATGTTGAAGGGGCCCTTCAGATGGACGCCCATGACGAGGTCCCAGTCCTGCTCGGTCATCTTGAAGAGCAGGTTGTCGCGGGTGATGCCGGCGTTGTTGACGAGGATGTGGATGCCGCCGAGGCCGTCCACGACCGCCTGGATCGCGGCTTCCGCGGCCGCCGTGTCGGAGACGTCGCAACCGACGCCGATCGCCTTGGCGCCGTCGGTCAGCTCGATCCGGCCGGCCGCTTCCTGGGCCGCTGCCTCGTCGAGGTCGACGATGGCGATCGACGCGCCCTCGCTGGCGAAGCGCTGCGCCGTACCGAATCCGATGCCGCGCGCGGCTCCGGTGATGACTGCGACGCGACCGTCGAAGCGACCCATGTTTCTACTCCTCAAGCTCAGAACAGGACGGCCCCGAGCCTAGTACCCCCAGGGGCGCGGCTCGTCCCAGGCCAGCACGTGGCCCCAGTGCTCGCGCTTGCCCAGTGTGAGGAGCACGTCCTCGACCTTGGAGACCGGGTCGAAGAGGGAGAGTACGGCGCGGGGCGGGCCTGCGTCGCAGCTCGCGGTGTGGGCGATGACGAGGCGGTCGTCGCGAGCGTCGACGAGGCTGATCCCGCTCGTGCTGCCGGGCACCCGCACCACCTTGGCGTTGCCGGCGGCGTTCTCCTTGGTGATGAAGGAGCCGCCGCACGGGCCGTTGCCCTCGTAGTAGGCGCGGCCGCCGACGACGCGCACGTCGCTGTCGTCCCAGCTCGGGCCGTGGAAGTCACGACGGCCGGTGGCGCGCAGGTTCGCGCGGGGCGTGATCGTGCCGTCGAGCCCGACAGTGACGAGCTGGCTGCCCTTGCGGAGATGGCAGCTGGCGAGCAGCTGGGTGTCGTCGTACCAGCGAAGGGGCCGGCACTCCCCCGGGGTCGTGATCTCGCGTGCGGCCGAGCCGTCGAGCGGCAGGACGGTGAGGTGATCGACGTCGGGGAGCACGGCCGCAGTGCCGTCGGGCGTGGTGATCGGGCCCCACGAGGTGGCGGCCGTGCCGAGCGTGGTGCGGGCGCCGTCCCAGGCGATCGAGAGGATCTTGCCGCCGATCGTCTGGGAGAGCACCCCGGCGCCGTCGGGTCGCAGGCCGGTGGCCGACTCGCGCTTGGGCAGGGCGAGGGTCTGGCTGGCTCCCGACCGGAGGTCGACGCGGATCGCCTGCGAGCGGTACACGCTGACGTAGCGCTTGAGCAGGGCGACGCGGGTGTCGGGGTCCCAGCCGATCAGGGTGAAGTTGCTCGGGTCGACGTGCTTCTTCTGCGGCAGCTTGCGGGTCGCGTAGAGGGAGTAGCGGACGCCCGCCGGGGAGACCAGTTCCAGGCTGCGGGCGCGGGCGGGGCTCTCGCCGCCGGCGCCGCGGATGATGGTGGTCAGCACCCACCCGTCGCCGACCTCGTCCCACGGCACGGTGGCCCTGCGTTCGGCGGCCGCGCCGGCCTGGGCGGGTGTGACGAGCGCGAGCAACAACAGGGCGATGAGTGGGGCGAGGAGCTTCTTCATGCTGCTGTGACGTGGCGACCGTGCGTTTCGTTGCACCGGTCAGGCCTCGAGAACCGCCCGCAGCCGGACCGCGTAGTCGTCCATCTCGCCCGCGGCGTACTTCGTGCGCGGCCAGAAGAATCCGCGCAGCCCGTCCCCCTTGGTGCGCGGCACGACGTGCAGGTGCAGGTGCGGCACCGACTGGCTGACGGTGTTGTTGATCGCCACGAACGAACCCTGTGCGCCGAGTGCCGTCTTCACGGCAGACGCCAGGTCCTGGGCGGCGGCGAGGAACCCGTCGCGCTGGGCGGCCGGCAGGTCCGGCAGCGTGTCGACGTGCTCGCGCGGGACCAGCAGGACGTGCCCCTTGAACACCGGCCGCTGGTCGAGGAAGCCCACCAGGTCGGGGCGGTCGAGGACGATCGAGGCCGCGACCTCGCCGCTGATGATCTGGCAGAACACGCATCCGTCCACGCGGCGAGCGTAGATGGCCCAGCGAACCGAGCAACCTCTTGACAGCGTGGGGTGTCATACAGGCATGACCCGCATCATGCGTCTGGGTCTCGGGATCGTCCTCGCCGCAGCTCTCTGCCTGGCCGCCGGCGCCACCTCGAGCGGCTCGGCGGCCGGTGTCGCGCGCGACCCGGTGGTTCGGGCCTTCGTCGCGTACGGCGACCCGCCGGTCTCACTGCCGCCCGGTCATCGACTTCGGCTGAGCTTCACGGGGCAGCGCGGCGACATCGTCCACCTCGGCGGGGCGCTGCCCGAGCAGACGACTCTGTGGAGCTCGGGACGGCGGGTGCGCGAGACCTGGTCGGGCTACTACGGGGGCTATTACCGGCTTCCGGCCGACCGCCGCTACACCTTCGGGTTCCACGCGAGGCCGGACGACTCGTCGAGAAACCTCCTCCAGCTGGAGAAGCTGCGCGTCCGGCGACTGGCGCGGGACGGACGAGCGGTCACCTCAGGTCCGAGGCGCGACGGCTTCATCCCCGCCGTCTCCCTCGACCTGCAACCGGACCAGCGCAGCATGGTCACCACACCGGCCTACGGCGCGACGGTCCTCGCCGGGAGCACGGCCCAGCACGTGTGGGGCGATCCCGTCCTCGAGGTCGGGCAGCGGTTGACCTCGGCCTTGGGGGACGGGTCCGGCGGCTCGGCGCTGACCGCCGGCACGGCGATCGTGCTCACGGGCCGGGGCACGGTCCGAGCGGTCAGCAGCACGATCGTGGACGTCACCCTGGACGGAGCACTGGCGGACGTGCCGGTCACTCGGGCGTCAGGGGAGGTCGCGCTGCGGTTCCCGGCCGCGAGCGGCCAGCTCGTCCACCTGGTCGGCGTCCCGGACCCGACCCGGGTCTCGCCCGCCCTGCAGGGACCGACCGGGTCGACCTGGGAGTCAGCAACGGGCGGCGTGTGGCAGGTCGTCGAGACAGGGATGCAGACGATCAGCCTGTTCCCCGGGTCGCGCGCAGGTCTCCGGGTCGGCACGGCCGTCGTGCAGCGCATCGGGTCGATGCGGGCCGGCGACCCCGCGCTGCGGTTCACGGTCCAGGAGCCGGGTCGCTGGCTCTACGCCGACGTGGACGGCGGCTTCGTCCCGGTGCTGACGGCGACCGGCTCGACGTTCGCGGCCGACAGCCCGTGGTCGGCCAGCGTCACCGACCCGACCAGCCACAACTGCCTGATGCCCCAAGGCCCCCTCGGCTGCGGCGAGCAGGGCGCGGCCACGGTCACCGAGACCGCCCCCCAGGCCGAGTCGTACTTTCCATTGGACCCAGCCGGCGGCTTCGTGATCCTTGAGGTACCTCCGGGCGCGAGTGGCTCGGTCGATCTACAGGTCACGAAGAGGGTGCCGCCCTACGTGCTTGCGCGCTGACTCCTCCGGCGTCAGCGTGCCGCCCGCACCTGCTCCTTCAGCTCGTCCGACCTGTCCCACTCGTTGACGTGCATCGCGGCGACCAGCAGGTCCCCGCGGTACCACCGCGCGACCAGCGAGTCCGGGCCGCTGGAGCCGTCCTCGATCCGGACCGAGTCGGAGCCAGCCGACCCCGGGTGGCCGAAGTACTCCAGGCCGAGGTCGTACTGGTCGGAGAAGAACGACGGCAGCTCGTCGTATTCACCGCTCTCCCCCATCAGCGCATGGGCGGCGAACTTGCCCTGGCTGACGGCGCTCTGCCAGTGCTCGACCCGCACGCGCTCCTTCAACAGGGGGTGCAGCTGGTTGGCGACGTCGCCGGCGGCGAACACGTCGGGATGGCTCGTCCGCAGGCCGGCGTCGACCAGGATCCCGTTGTCCACGTCGAGGCCGGCGTCCCTGGCGAGCGAGTCGTCGGGCGCGGCACCGACGCCGACCAGGACGGTGTCGACCTCGAGCTCGGTGCCGTCACTGAGGATGGCGTGGTTGCCCCGCAGTGTGTCGACCGAGGTCGACGTCCGCAGGTCGACACCGTGGCGGCGGTGGACATCGGCCAGCCGCTGCCCGAGCTCCTGGCCCAAGGCGTTGAGGAGCGGCTGGTCCGCGGGCTCGACCAGCGTGACCCCGGCACCGAGGCCGCGGGCGGTGGCCGCGACCTCCATCCCGATCCAGCCGCCACCGACCACGAGCACCCGGGAGCCGGGCGTGAGTCGCTCACGGAGGTGGGTCGAGTCGTCCAGGCTCCTCAGGTAGGCGGTCTCGATGTGCTCGGTCGGCCTGAGCGAGAGCGTTCGTGGCTGGGCGCCGGTCGCGATCAGGAGCTTGCTGAACGGCTGGCTCCCGTCGGCCGCGTGCACGCGGTGATCGTCGACGTCGATGCGCTCGACGCGCGTGCCCGTCCGGACGTCGATGTGCTGGTCGGCGTACCACTCCGAAGGCTTGAGGTAGGTGTCCTCGACAGTCGTCTTCCCGGCGAGATAGCCCTTGGAGAGCGGCGGTCGTTCGTACGGCGGATGCGGCTCGCCGGCGAAGACGATCAGCTCGCCGTCGAAGCCGCTCTCCCGCAGTCCGACGGCAGCGTGGCCGGCGGCCATCCCGCCACCGATGATGACGATGGGTTCGGTCATGGGACACCTCCGTTCATCACCAGTGTGCTCGCCGGGCATGAGCGCGGTCGAGGGACATCACCCGGTTCGTGTCGCGTCTCGCGGGGATCGTCGTCGCATGTCATCCTGAAAGGCAGTCTCGTGCGAGGTAAGAGACATGGAGCCGGAGCCTCTCGTTGACACCGTGACGCTGGGACGCGCCGCGAGCAGCACGAGTGTCGGCTTCGACGAGTTCTACCTGTCCGAGATGGGACGGCTCGTGGCGTTGGCCCGCAGCCTGGCCGGCGTGGCCGTGGCCGAGGACATCGCGCAGGAGGCCATGCTCGTGGCCTACCGCCGATGGCGCGAGGTCGGTGCGCTGCAGCGGCCCGACCTGTGGGTCCGCCGCACCTGCGCCAACATGGCGGTCTCCCAGTTCCGCCGGCGCGTGGCCGAGCTCCGGGCCACGACTCGCCTGACCCGTCGTCGTCCTGATGCGACGCCGGAGCCGATGAGCGAACGGGCCGAGGAGTTCTGGGACGCCGTCCGGACCCTCCCCCACCGACAGGCGCAGGCGGCCGCGCTGCGCTTCGTCTACGACATGCCGATCGCGGAGATCGCCGAGACACTCGGCTGCTCGGCGGGCACCGTCAAGCAGCACCTGAGCCGCGCTCGCCAGGCACTCTCGGTGGCCCTCGACCTCCAGGATCGGAGCGACTGATGGACCTGGACGAGCTCGCACGTGGCGCGACCCGGGAACTCCTCGACGTCACCTCCGCCGGAGTCGCCCAGAGGCGTACTCTCCTCGACCAGACGCGGCGTCGCCGCCGGATCGGCAACGCAGCCGCGCTCACGGCTCTTGTCACGCTCATGGCTGGGGGGTTGCTCCTCGTCACCGCTCCGCCCGACGATCGGGACACGCGCCCGGCGCGACCGATCGGCGAAGGACACGGCACCGCCCTGGTGACCGTGAACACCGCGGGACAGATCCACGCCCTGGACGGAGACGTCGCCGTCGGCGTCCCGCGCGAGGTCCACGCGTTGTCGCCGATCGACTTCACCTCCGACGGAACGCGGGTGATGTTCCAGGCACAGGACGGCTCGCTCCGCTTGGTCGACCTGCGGACAGGCGGGTCGAGATCCTTGGGGGCCTGCGCGGAGAGGTGGTGCGACGCCGATCTGTCCGCCGACGGCCGCTTCGTCGCCGTCGGCTCCGGTGGCCTGGACTCCGTGATCGAGATCAGGCCCGTCGGAGAGGGCCGGATCCAACGCCTGCCCATCGCGGGAGCCGCGCATGCCCCGAGTTGGTCCCCGGACGGCGAACACCTGACGTTCACCGCCGATGAGGGCCTGTTCCTGATCGGGAAGGACGGCCGTGGAATGCGCCTCCTGTGGCCAGCGAGCGGCGAGCTGGCGACGGGGTCCTGGAGCAGCGAGTTGATGTCGATGACCGAGCCGGCGAGCTGGTCACCGGACGGCAGCAGGATCGCCTTCCTGGCCACGGAGCCGTGGGACGACGACGTCTCAGCCGCCGACCCCATCATCCCGGTCCGCTACACGCTCACCGTGCTCGATCTCGGGAGCGGCGCCACGGAGCTGTCGAGGTACGTCGGCGGCTGCTATTGCCTCAACGTCAGCCCGCCCGCGGTCGCATGGAGCCCGGACGGATCGCTGATCGCGGTGAACGTCGTCGACAACGGGCGTCGCGACACGAAGGGGGCCGCGCGCAATGCCGGGGTCCACGTGGTGCGACCGGACGGCACTGGCTGGCGTCAGCTGACCACCGAGTCCGCCACCTGGGGACTGGCCTGGCAACCGTCGATGGGCTGAACGTGATGATGGCGGTGGTTCCCAGTCACCAGGTGACTGCGAACCACCGCCATCTCTCATGAGGGCTTTTCGTGTGTGGAGTTTAATGTCGTATTTGGATGTATCCCATGTGTTCAGGGGCACCCCTGCACGGGCGGGTGACACACACTGGTGTCTCCCTACGAGGGGTTGGTTCCCGGTGAACGCCGGGACGCATTCGGCGAGAGAATCCTTACCTGCCGCAACGCTGTCGGGCAACACAACGTCCTTTCATGTCGAG
>JBDSPC010000216.1:0-5007 GCA_039914485.1 Nocardioides sp. | reverse complement strand
TGCGCCCACCGGACTCACGGCGTGGACGATCAGGAGTGGGCGATGCTCGAGAGCTGCCTGGTCGGCGGCCCATCGCACAGCTCGGGTGGACGATTCCGACCCGTCGACACCCACCGTGATGGCTCCGGGAACGGACTCGACAGTCGTGTGCAGGTACATCTCGGGGCTCCATTTCCTCCCTTTGATCGTGTCTCGAGATGCACGCTGCCGGCAGTGCGCAAAGGACCCTGCGGGAAGGACCAACGGCCATCACGGGGTTCCTCGAGCGGGTCCGACAGCGCGTTGGCGTCGCCCGACGTGCGGCCCCGAGCCAGCCGAGGGCGAGGTCGAACAGCGTGTCACCGTAGGCGCTGGGAAGTTCAGCCGACCGGGTGACGAACGAGACGAACTCGAACAGCTCCCACACCAGTGATGCCGTCATCACGAAGGCGACGCTGCGTTGCAGCTGCTCGAAGAAGGACGGATACGAGGCCACGTCCTCGCGAGCGGTCCGCACGCTCCACACGACCGGCACGACGAGCGAGAGCAAGGGATAGATGACCGCGCGAGCGACGGGCGCCTTGCCTTCGAGATTGCCCCACTCCGGGTCGACCAGGACCATGGCCAGCAGGATCAGGAGACCCAGCTTTCACGGTGACGTCCATGGTCAGGACACGCGCGAATGCCGCTGAGTCGTCGACCCGCCCCGTCAACCGATGGATTCAGGACTGAAGAGCGCCACCTTCAGCGCGCCGGTCTCGCCGGCCCGGGAGAACACGTCGTACGCGTCCTGCATCTCGTCGATACCGAACCGGTGGGTGCACAGCGCCGACACGTCGAGCAGCTTCTCGCCCAGCAGGCGCAGCAGCAGGGGAGTGGTCCGCGTGTCGACCAGGCCGGTGGTGATCGTGACGTCCTTGATCCACAACGTCTCGAGGTGGAGCGTCGCCGGCTCGCCGTGGACGCCGACGTTGGCCACGTGTCCACCGGGCTTGACCAGCGAGGTGCAGAGCTCGAAGCTGCTGGGCACGCCCACCGCCTCGACCACGACGTCCGCGCCGGCCCCGTGCGTCAGGGAGTCGACCAGCGCCTCCGCCTCCTCCGTCGTGACCGCGTGGTCGGCACCCGCGGCGATCGCGGTGTCGCGTCGGGACTGGGCAGGGTCGACCATGATCACGCATGAGGGGCTGAAGAGCCGGGCCGTGATCAGCGCGGCCAGCCCGATCGGACCGGCACCGACGACCACCATCGTGTCGCCGGGAGACGTCCGGCCGGCCAGCACTCCGACCTCGTACGACGTGGGCAGGATGTCCGCCAGCATGAGGGCGTCCTCGTTGGTGACGTTGTCCGGGAGCACGTGCAGCGAGTGGTCGGCGAACGGGACGCGGACGCGCTCGGCCTGGGTGCCGTCGATGGTGTGGCCGAGCACCCAGCCACCTCCGCCGAGGCACTGCCCGTAGCGACCTTCCTTGCAGTAGCGACACCGGCCGCACGCGGAGATGCAGGAGATCAGGACCCGCTGCCCGACCGCGATGTCGCGCACGTTGGATCCGACCTCCAGGACGGTGCCGACGGCTTCGTGGCCGAGGATGCGCCCGGTCTCGACCTCGGGCACGTCTCCCTTGAGGATGTGCAGGTCGGTGCCACAGATGGTGACGGCGTCGACGCGGATGATCGCGTCCTCCGGGTCCTTGATCGAGGGCTCCGGCACGTCGACCCACGATCGATGCCCGGCTCCGCCGTACACGAGTGCCTTCATGACTTTTCTCCTTGGACGCAAGAGTCGGGTGGTTGCCAGCCACGCTGCCGCAGCGGCACGTCGCGGGTGAGGGTCTTAGGTCCCGCGTCCGAGCGACCAGCGCCCCTGCCCGGTCCCACCCGAACTGATCGACACTTCGAACAGGACCGAGCGGAGGAGTGCGACATGAGCGGCGAACGCTGGTACCCCAGTCAGGTCACCGACCTGGAGACCGAGGAGTGCTACGAGCTCCTGGCATCGCGACCCGTGGGGCGCATCGCCTTCGTGGTGGACGGCGCTCCCATCGTGGTTCCCGTCAACCACGTGGTCGACGGTGAGGACATCGTCTTCCGGACCTCGCCGCGCACCGAACTTGGGCGCCAGATGATCCGTGGGCGGGTGGCGTTCGAGGTCGACGACTTCGACGAGTTCAACCAGTCAGGGTGGAGCGTGCTGTTCCAGGGCACCGCCGAGTACGACGACTCCGACGAGGTGTGGCCGGAGGACCAGGGTCGCCCCTGGGCGGAAGGCGTGCGCAACCTGGTGGTGCGGATCCGCCCCCGGCTCGTGACCGGTCGGCGACTGCTGGGTGTGTGAGCGGTAGCCCAGCCCAACCCCCGATGCTCGACGTCAGCCAGGTGCGGGCCTATCATCGCCACATGACGATGACAGCGCCATCAGGCTCCGTCGACCTCGCGCCGGCCGCACTCCTCTTCCACGGGTTCAGCGACCCGTCGCGTCTCACCATCCTGCGCCACCTCGCCCTCGGCGAGCACCGGGTCGTCGAGCTCACCGAGCACCTGGGCCTCGCGCAGAGCACCGTCTCCAAGCACCTGGCCTGCCTCAAGGACTGCGGTCTCGTCGTGTCCCGCCCCCAGGGCCGTGCCTCCGTCTTCTCGCTCGCCCACTCCGAGGCTCTCCTCGACCTGCTCGCCTCGGCCGAGCGGTTGCTGGAGCTCACCGGTGACGCGGTGGCGCTGTGCCCCAGCTCGGGCTTCGCCGCCATGACGGACTCTCGATGACCACGTCACTGTCGGACGACGTACGCCGCACACTGGGTCGCCGAGCGCAGCTGCTGGCCGCTGCCTCGGTGGCCTACAACGTCGTCGAGGCAGTCATCGCGATCACGGCCGGCGTCGTGGCCGGATCGGTGGCCCTGGTGGGGTTCGGCCTGGACTCGGTGGTGGAGGTGTCGAGCGGGCTGATCATCCTGTGGCAGTTCCGGCACTCGATGCCGGAGACGCGCGAGCGCCTGGCGCTGCGGCTGATGGCCATCTCCTTCTTCGTGCTCGCCGCCTACGTCGCGGTAGAGTCGACGCGAGCGCTGGTCCTCGCGACCGATCCGGACCCCTCACCGGTCGGCATCGGGCTGGCCGCCGCATCGCTCGTGGTGATGCCGCTCTTGTCGTGGGCGCAGCGGCGTACGGGCAAGGCGCTCGGTTCCAACGCCGTGGTCGCCGACTCGACGCAGACCCTGCTGTGCACCTACCTCTCCGCGGTGCTGCTGGTCGGGCTGCTGCTCAACGCCACCCTCGGCTGGTCGTGGGCGGACCCGATCGCCGGCCTGGTGATCGCCGCGATCGCCGTCAAGGAGGGGCGTGACGCGTGGCGCGGCGAAGGGTGCTGTGGCTCGATCGGTTCCTCCGCCGGGCACGCGTGCACCGACGGGTGCTGCATCGCCGAGGTCGCCATACCCACGCAGGACAGCCAGCTCATCCAGATCCAGCGTCGTTCCTGAACGCCGACCGAGACACAGGAGACATCCCATGGGGGTCGGACACGGGCACGGTCACGCCAGCGGTCATGCGGGCGGGCGCCACCGCTGGCGCCTGGCGCTGGCCTTCGGCCTGGTCTTGGCGTTCTTCGTCGTCGAGCTGACCTTCGGGCTGCTCTCCGGTTCGCTCGCGCTGCTCTCGGACGCCGGTCACATGGCCGCCGACGTCGTCGCGCTGGGCGCCGCACTGGTCGCCACCAAGATCGCGACACGTCCGGACTCGACCGGTCGCCACAGCTACGGCTCCTACCGGGCGGAGGTGTTCGCGTCCGGTCTCACGGTGCTGCTGATGCTGGGGGTCTCGGCCTACGTCGTCATCGAGGCCGTCGCCCGGATCGGTTCCGAGGTCGAGGTCGAGACCGGTCCGATGCTGGTCGTGGGTGCCATCGGCCTGGCCATCAACGTGATCTCGATGCTGCTCCTGCGAGGAGGGGCCAAGGAATCGCTGAACGTGCAGGGCGCCTACTACGAAGTGGTCGCCGACGCGGCCGGCTCGGTCGGTGTCATGCTCGCCGGCGTGCTGGTGCTCGCCACCGGCGACGGGTTCTGGGACACGGTGATCGCACTCGCCATCGGTGCGTTCGTGGCAGTCCGCGCGATCTCCCTGGGACGGCAGGTGCTGGCCGTGCTCGGCCAGAAGGTGCCCGCCGGCATGCAGCTGGACGAGGTGTCCGCCGACCTGTCGGCCGTCAACGGAGTGGGCGACGTGCACGACCTGCACGTGTGGACCCTGACGTCAGGCATGCATGTGGCAACTGCCCACCTGGTCACGACGGCCGACGCCGACCCCCAGCAGGTGCTCGATGCCGCTCGCGACGTGCTGCGCGTCTTGCACCAGATCGAGCACGCCACGTTGCAGGTCGAGTCGACCCAGCGCCAGGAGTGCCACGAGCTCGACTGGTGACGGCGCCGCGCGGCGCCTCAGCCGTTGATGTCGCTGGGGTGGGTGGCGAGCGGCGTGACGCTGATGTCCATGTGGGGAAAGAGCGGCAGACCGGAGAGCACCTCGTGCAGTGCGTCGTTCGACTCGACGTCGAAGATCGAGATGTTGGCGTACTCCCCGACGACGCGCCACAGGTGCGGCCAGCGGCCGGAGCGCTGGACGTCCTGGGCGAATGCCTTCTCGCGAGCGACCAGGTCGGCCTTCAGCTCGGGGTCCATGTCATGGGGGATCCGGACCTCCATCCGCACGTGGAACAGCATCGGGTCAGCCCTTCGCAGGGTCGAGGACGAAGCCGTAGGCAACCGTCGCGGTGCCGTCGTCCGCCTTCTGCGGGTCGAGGATCAGCTCGGGCTTGACGGCCGAGGCGATGTCGTCGTCGTTGTGCTCGTCACCGGGGAAGTAGAGCTGCGCGGTGAGCAGCTCGTGGCCGGGGGCGGACACCTTGACGTGCAGGTGGGCCGGACGCCAGGCGTGCCAGCCGGCCGCCTTGATCAGCTTGCCGCAGGAGCCGTCGGTCGGGATCTGGTACGGCGCGGGCTGGACCGTGTGGATCTCGAAGCGGCCGTCGTCACC
>JBDSPC010000186.1:0-6283 GCA_039914485.1 Nocardioides sp. | reverse complement strand
GCCAGGACGTCAGGGAGGGGGTGCTGGACGCCCAGTTCGTGGTCGACGTGCTTCAGGGCGGGGCCGGCACATCGACGAACATGAACGCCAACGAGGTCATCGCCAACCGCGCGCTCGAGCTGCTCGGTCTGCCGGCCGGGAGCTACGACGAGGTGCATCCCCTCGACCACGTGAACCGCAGCCAGAGCACCAACGACGTCTATCCCACGGCGCTGAGGCTGAGCCTCCTTGCCGCGCTCGACGGCCTGTCCGAAGCCGTGCACATGCTCGCCGAGGCCTGCGAGGTCAAGTCGCGTGAGTTCTGGTCGGTGCCGAAGGTGGGGCGCACCCAGCTCCAGGACGCCGTGCCCATGACCGTCGGCCAGGAGTTCGCCGCGTGGGCAGCCACCCTCGCCGAGGAGCAGGCGCGGATCCTGGACTCGCGCGTCCTGCTCCGCGAGATCAACCTCGGGGCCACCGCGATCGGCACCGGGATCACCGCCGTGGCGGAGTATCGGGAGTCCGTGTGCCGCCATCTCGCCGAGATCACCGGCCTACCCCTGCTCGGCGCGGCCAACCTGGTCGAGGCCACCTCCGACACCGGGGTGTTCGTGCAGCTGTCCGGTGTGCTCAAGCGCACGGCCGTCAAGGTGTCGAAGATCTGCAACGACCTCCGGCTGCTCTCCTCCGGCCCGCAGGCGGGGTTCGGTGAGCTGCGGCTGCCGGCTCGGCAGGCCGGGTCCAGCATCATGCCGGGCAAGGTCAACCCGGTGATTCCCGAGATGGTGAACCAAGTGGCGTTCAGCGTGATCGGCAACGACATCACGGTGACCATGGCGGCTGAGGCCGGGCAGCTGCAGCTCAACGCCTTCGAGCCCGTGATCGCTCACAACCTGCTTCAGGGCATCAGCTGGATGACCACGGCCTTCCGGACGCTGAGTGAGCTCTGCATCGCCGGCATCGAGGTCAACCATGAGCACCTGGAGGCGTCCACCGCTCGGAGCGTCGGCATCGTCACCGCACTCACTCCCCATCTCGGATATGCCGCCGCGGCGGACATAGCCAAGGCTGCCCTGGCCGGAGAAGGGATGGTCAGGGAGTTGGTGCTGGCAACAGGCCTGGTCGGAGCCGAACAGCTCGACGGTCTGCTCCATCCGGAGCGCCTGGCCGGCCTCCCAGTCACCGCCCCGATCGTTGACTGACGACGTCGTGTGCCTGTGGGCACCCGGACCATGAGAAGGATCGTCGTTGTCGGAGGGTCGCTCGCCGGGCATCGGGCAGCACTTGCTCTCCGCGGGCTCGGGTACGACGGCCGGCTGACCGTGATCGGGACCGAACCCCATCGCCCCTACGACAGGTTCCCGCTGTCCAAGGGGTTCCTCACGCGACAGACGGACCGTGCCGGACTTGCGATCGACGGCGCGCCGGCCGACGTCGTCTGGCATCTCGATGAGACCGCCACGGGGCTGGATCTCGCCGGCCGTCGGGTGATCGTGGGTGACCGCAGGGCGCTTCGGTTCGACGGGCTCGTGGTCGCGTCCGGTGCCCGTCCCCGCGACGTCGTGCTCGTCCAGGGTGCGCTCGGCGCGTTCGTGCTTCGCACGGTGGAGGACGCCGACGGGTTCCGAGCCGACCTCGAGGCCCGGCCGCGGCACGTGGTCGTCGTCGGGGGTGGGCTGATCGGCGCTGAGGTGGCGGCGTACGCAGTGGCCCGAGGCCACCACACGACCATGGTCGAACCCTCCGACCTTCCGACAGTCAAGGCCGTGGGCCGGCCGGTCGCCGAGCACCTGCTACGACTGCATCGCGCTGCCGGCGTACACGTGCGACGCCGTACGCGCATGCGAGACCTGGACGTGCGGGCTGGCGCGGTCACGGGGGTGGTGCTCGAGGACGGCAGCCGACTGCCGGCCGACGTGGTGATGATGGCCACCGGCACGACACCCAACGTCGACTGGCTCCGGGGCAGCGGACTGGCCATCTCCGGAGGGCTGCAGTGCGGGCCCACGCTGCACGCGCGAGGCAGCGACCGTGTCGTCGGGGCGGGGGACGTCATCCGTGTGCCGCAGGCGTTGCTCGGCGGTGAGTCGCCTCGGGTCGAGCACTGGGCGAGCACCCTCGCGCACGCGGACCTGGCTGCGGCGAACCTGCTTGCCGGGCCGGGGAAGGGGCTACCTCTCAGCGCGCTGCCCACGTTCGGCACGACGATCCATGGGGCGCGGATCCGTGCCGTGGGGTTCCCCCAGGTCGCCGACCGGAGCCGCGTGCTCTGGGGTTCGGTGGAGGCCGGCCGTGCGTTGGTGGCGTTGGGCCGGGGGAGCCAGATCGTGGCTGTGGTCTCACTGGACGCGCATGAGCGCCTTGAACCACTGGTGGGTCAGCTGCGTCCCGGGAGTTCGCTCGATGACTTACGGACGGTGTCGGGCGTCCTCAGGTGAGGTCCGCCTTGTTCCAGGCAGAGCGGGCCAGCAGTCGCAGGCCGTTGAGACCCACCACCATCGTGGACCCCTCGTGACCGGCGACGCCCAGCGGCAGGGGGAGGATCCAACCGATGTCCCAGATGACCAGCACGGTGATGACCGTCGCGGCAAAGACCAGGTTGGCCCTCACCAGCCGGTGGGCTCGCCGGGACATGCCGATCACCTTGGGCAGCGTCGCGAGCTCATCCCGGACGATCACCGCGTCGGCGGTCTCGAGCGCGAGATCGGACCCGTGACGTCCCATGGCGACACCGAGCTCTGCCGCGGCCATGGCCGGGGCGTCGTTGACGCCGTCCCCCACGAAGAGCACGCGATGCCCCTGCTCCTGGAGTCGGCGGACCTCGGTCACCTTGCCGTCGGGCAGGAGACCGGCGCGTACGTCGGAGATGCCGACCTCGTCGGCCAGGCGGCGAGCGGCGAGCTCGTTGTCACCGGTGAGCAGGACGGGGCTGCGCCCGGTCATCGTCGTCAGCTTGGCAACCGCTTCTCGTGCGCCGGGTCGTAGCTGGTCAGCCAGCGCCAGCACTCCGACCGGGACCTCGTCGACGATGACGACGACGGCCGTTCGGCCCGCTTCCTCCAGCTCACGCACCAGGGTGCGGGCTTCGGTGACGTGCTCGACGCAGGTGCGCTCCAGCTCGTCGAGGATGGCAGGGGAGCCGACCCGCACGTTCGCACCCTCGACCGTGGCGGTGACACCTCGCCCGGGGGTGGAGGTGAAGTCATCACTGTGCGGCACCGGCAGGTCGCGCTGCTGCGCAGCGGTGACGAGTGCACGGGCGAGCGGGTGCTCACTGGGCCGTTCGGCGGCTGCCGCGAGCGAGAGCAGACGCTCGCTGCTCATTCCTGCTGCCGGGACCGGCTCGATCTCCGAGACCCGGGGCGTGCCCTGGGTGAGCGTGCCGGTCTTGTCGAACGCGACCAGGTCGGTCGTGCCGAACTTCTCCAGGGCCACCGCCGACTTGACCAGGACACCATGACGTCCCGCGTTGGCGATCGTGGACAGCAGCGGGGGCATCGTTGCCAGCACGACGGCGCACGGCGAGGCGACGATCATGAAGGTCATCGCGCGGAGCAGCGTGGGCTCGAAGGCCGCCCCGGCTGCCAGCGGGATCCCGAACAGCGCGAGGGTGGTGACGACGACACCGACCGAGTAGCGCTGCTCCACCTTCTCGATGAAGAGCTGGGTGCGGGCCTTGGTCTCCGAGGCCTCCTCCACCAGGGTCACGATCCGGGCCACGACCGAGTCCTCGGCCGCTCGGTTCACATTCACACGGAGCGCGCCAGTGCCGTTGAGGGTGCCGGCGAAGACCTCGTCGCCCACCCGCTTGACCACCGGCAGCGGTTCACCGGTGATCGAGGCCTGGTCGACCTCACTGAGGCCGTCGACAACCTCTCCGTCGGCTCCGACGCGCTCGCCGGGCCGGACCAGGACGACGTCGCCCACCACCAGGTCCGCGGTGACCACGACCTCTTCCTCGCCCGTCGCCGTCAACCTGGTCGCTCGCTCCGGTGCCAGGTCGAGCAGCGCCCGCACCGAGTCCGCGGTACGACGGGTGACGAAGGCCTCCAGAGCGCCGGAGGTGGCGAAGATGACGATCAGCAGGGCACCGTCGAAGACCTGGCCGATGGAGGCGGCGAGCAACGCCGCCACGATCATCAGGAGGTCGACGTCGAGGGACTTCTCCTTCAGCGCCTGCAGCCCGGAGAGGGTCGGCTCACACCCGCCCGTCACGTAGCAGGCGAGGTACAGCGTCCACCAGACAGCCGCCGGCGCGCCGAGCAGCTGACACGCGCCGCCCGCGAGGAAGAGGACGGTGGCCAGGGCGGCCCACCGGACCTCCGACATCGACAGCACCGACCACAGCCGTGATCGTCGGGTCCGGCTGCCGAGGTCGGGAGAGGCGATGTCGGGGCGTTGCGCCGAGAGGGTGGAGGTCATGGCGATCCTTTGCGAGAGCAGCAGGTGAGCCAGACGCTAACAAATGAAGAGATGTTCATGCAATCCCGCGAATCGGTGTATGCTCCGCGCATGGGCCACGGCGTAGACGGACGCAAACCCGCCCCGGCCCGTCTCGATCTCACCGCCGCGAAGGCCGTCGCCACGACGTTGCAGGCGCTGGCCACGCCGAGTCGGCTGATGATCCTCGGTCGACTTCGCGAGGGGCCAGCCACAGTGGGCGAGCTCGTCGAGTCGGTCCAGATGGAGCAGTCGGCGGTCTCCCACCAGCTTCGGCTGCTGCGCAACCTGGGTCTGGTCGACGGTGATCGGCAGGGCCGCACCATCGTCTACTCGCTCTACGACAATCACGTGGCTCAGCTGCTCGACGAGGCCGTCTTCCACGCCGAGCACCTCCGGCTCGGAGCATCGGACCGCGAGACCGCGTCCGGCTGACCCGCGTCCCCGGTGGTCAGGCGGCGGCGGGCTCCAGTCGGCGCGCCGCAGCTTCGGCTGCCTCGGCCTCGTGGTCGGTCAGGGGCTTGAATCGACGCAGTCGGAGACTGTTGGTCACCACGAACACGGACGAGAACGCCATGGCGGCGCCTGCCAGCATCGGGTTGAGCAGCCCGGCAGCCGCGAGTGGCAGCGCCGCCACGTTGTAGGCGAAGGCCCAGAACAGGTTCCCCTTGATCGTCGCGAGCGTGCGGCGGGAGAGCCGGATCGCGTCCGCAGCGACGCGGAGGTCGCCACGGACCAGGGTGAGGTCGCTGGCCTCGATCGCAACGTCGGTACCGGTGCCCATCGACAGGCCGAGGTCCGCCTGGGCCAGGGCTGCGGCGTCGTTGACGCCGTCACCGACCATGGCGACGACCCGGCCCTGAGCCTGCAGGCGCTTGACCACGTCGACCTTGTCCGAGGGGAGCACGTCGGCGATGACCGTGTCGTCCGTGACCTCGATGCCCACCTCGCGGGCCACGCTGCGTGCGGTGGCCTCGTTGTCGCCGGTCAGCAGCACCGGCGTCAGCCCGAGCTTGCGGAGCTGGGCGATGGCCTCGGCCGAGGTCGGCTTGATCGCGTCGGCGACCGTGAGCACTCCGCGGGCCTTGCCGTCCCAGCCCACCGCGATGGCGGTGGCGCCTTCCGCCGGGGCGGCGGCGAAGGCTCGCTCGAGCTCGACGGGGAGCTTCTGCGACCACTCTTCCAGCAGCCGCGGCCGGCCGACCAGGACGGCGTGGCTGTGATCGCCGTCGATGACCACGCCCTGCACGCCCAGGCCCTCGACGTTCGCGAAGTCCTCGACGCTGGGAAGGCGGCCGCCGCCGTCACGCGCGGCATTGGCGACGGCCCTGGCAATGGGGTGCTCCGAGGCATCCTCGAGGGCTCCCGCGAGCCAGAGCACCTGGTCGCGGTCCTCGCCGTCAGCGGCGACCACGTCGAGCAGGGCCATCTGCCCGGTGGTCACGGTGCCGGTCTTGTCGAGCACGATGGTGTCGATCCTGCGGGTCGACTCCAGCACCTCGGGACCCTTGATCAGGATGCCGAGCTGGGCGCCGCGGCCGGTGCCGACCATCAGTGCGGTCGGAGTGGCGAGGCCGAGGGCGCAGGGGCAGGCGATGATCAGCACTGCCACCGCGGCGGTGAACGCTGCCGAGCCCCCCTGTCCGGCAACGAGCCAGAAGACGAGCGTCGCGAGGGACAGCGCGATCACGATCGGCACGAACACGCCGGAGATCCGGTCCGCGAGCCGCTGGGCCCGAGCCTTGCCGTTCTGGGCGTCCTCGACCAGGCGGGCCATCTGGGAGAGCTGGGTGTCCCCGCCGACGCGGGTGGCGCGCACCAGCAGCCGACCTCCGGCGTTGACCGTGGCACCGACGACGACGTC
>JBDSPC010000183.1:0-6007 GCA_039914485.1 Nocardioides sp. | reverse complement strand
AGCCCTCACTGAGGGCGACATCGCGGAGCTCGGTCAGCAGTCTCGTCTTGCCGACTCCGGCGTCGCCGGCCAGGAGCACGGTGCGGCTGTCGGCGTACGAAGTGACCGCCCCGGATCCGGACGCGCGAATGCCGAGCCGGGAGATCAACTCCTCCAGCTCGGCATCGCGTCCGACGAGGTCGGTGCTGCGCGAGGTCGACACAAGGGTCATTGTGTCGTCTCGCACCGACATCGGCAGGGTCGTGCTCATCGCGCGTCGGTGGTCTTCGCGGCCCGCTTGGCTGCGGCCAGCTCGCGGCGAGTGGTCAGACCGCGGCGTACGCGACCCTCGCGATAGGTGACCTCGGCGTTCAGGAAACTGTCGGTGCTGAACATGGTGTTTCTCCTTCATCTGGGTTGATGAGAAGAGATTCCGCCGCTGAGGTAGGCCCCCACATCGGGCAGGTGTCCTATCCCTGGGAGAGCAGCTACCTCAGATCGCGTCGGTGCTACCTCAGAAATGACTAGCATTCGCTGTATCAAGCACCTCGGGGCGCGCTCTTAACCTAAGTGAGGGACGTCATCATGATGAGCGAAGGACGCGTTCCTGACGCAGCACCGTGGCCGTCCGGGGGGTCGGACATGGCGACGCTGGTCAACGAGGCTCGCGGGGGAAGCCAGTCTGCGTGGAACCAGCTCGTCGAACGCCTATTGCCTCTGGTGACGTCCCTCATTCGTCGACACCGGCTCTACGGGGCCGATGCCGACGACGTCAACCAAACGGTCTGGTTGCGACTCGTGGAACACCTGGACCGGATCGAGGAGCCGCGCGCACTCCCCGGTTGGCTGGCGACGGTCACCCGCAACGAGAGCCTGCGCTACCTGCAGAAGCGCAACCGGATGGTGCCGGCGGACCCCCAGGAATCGCCGGTGTTCGAACGAGACGACGAGTCGCCCGACCTGATCGAGGCGCTGATGACCACCGAGCGGCACTCGGCACTGGTGGATGCGCTGCTCGAGCTGTCGGAGGACCGACGTGCCCTGCTGCTCCTCCTCACCGAGGATCCAGCCCCCAGTTATGCGGAGATCAGCCGGCGAACAGGCATCCCCGTGGGCAGTATCGGGCCGACCCGGGCCCGCGCGATCGATCAGCTGCGCAAGAGCCGTGCGCTGCGACACCTCACCCCACCTGCCCCTGACGGGAGAACCCCATGACCGAGAGCACTCCGGCGGAACAGGCCGTCCTCGACGACCTCGCTCTGGCTCTGCGCGCCGCGGACGACGTCGACCCTCGCCACCGCGAGGCCGCACAGGCGGCCTTCATGTGGCGAGACATCGACCTACAGCTGATGGAGCTCACCTACGACTCCCTCCTGACCCCGGCGACGGTGCGTAGCGCCGGAGTGGACGAGCCGCGCACCGTGTCCTTCAGCTCCAGCATCGGCAGCCTCGAGCTCGAGATCGACGGCGAGCGGATCATGGGCCACGTGCTTCCCGGCGGCACGGTGACCGTGGTGATGACCAACGTCGTCGGTCAGCGGCTCGAGTCGCCCAGCGACGAGGACGGCGTCTTCGAGCTGATGGGCTCCCTGCCCGGGCCGGTGCGCTTCACGATCGAAGGCACCGGCACGACGCAGTGGCTGACGTTCTGACGTTCGTCAGTTGTTGGGCTCCAGCACCGGTCCCACGCCGCGTCGTCCCGCGACCCTGGCCTCGGCCAGGAGCTCGTCGGCGGCGATGCGCGCGCTGATGCCGTGCTGGCTCATCCGGGCTGCGATCAGTCCTGAGACCAAGGGCGTCGAGAACGACGTGCCGCTCCACTTCGCGAGGCCGGTGAACTCGCGCTTCTCGCCCTCGTTCGGCGGCTGGTGGCAGTAGAACGTGCCGGTGGGAAAGGCGTTGACCAGGTCGGTGCCGAGGGCGTAGACGTCCACCCAGCTGCCGTAGTTGGAGTAGTCGGCACGCTTGCCGTCCGCGTCGAGCGCACCGACGGAGACCGTCCAGGGGAAGGCAGCCGGCCAGAACGGCAGCCGGTGCGAGTCATTGCCCGCGGCCGCGACGAGGATCGTGCCCTTCTGGTGGCTCAACCGCTGCTCCCAGAAGACCTCGAAGCTGAGGAGGGGAAGCTCCTCACGGGTCGGACACCCGGCGGAGAGCGAGATGATGTCGGGGCTCAGCGCCAGCGCCTCGCCGAGCTGGATCACCATCTCCGACTCGTAGGCAGCCCCCCCGAGGGGAAGGAATCCCTCCACGCGAATCTGCGCGGCCGGGGCCTGGTTCCGCACGACGCCGGCGATGAACGTGCCATGCCCGGCGTAGGGGTGGATGTGGTTCAGATCGATCGTCTCGGGATCACCCGTCACGCCGGCCAGCCATGGCGTCGCCGGGTCGGTTGCGGCGGCCGGCCACCAGCCCGTGTCCACCACCGAGACGAACACGCCGGTGCCTGCGCCCGTGTCGCTGGTGATGGGCGGGTACGGCGCCACCGCGCCGTCCAGCTCCTCCGGCTCGGTCGCGGGACAGCACTGGCCGCATCCACCGGGAGTGACGAACATGATGTGGTCCGGGGTGGCAATGCCAACGCCCAGTTCGAGGTCCACCCGCGTCAGGTGCCCGAGCGTTTCGGTCTGGTCGTCGATCGGCACGGTCAGCACAGTCAGGCCGCGCAACTGCTGCGACCGCTCGCCACCGACACGCTCAGCGCCGAGAAGTTCGGCGACGTCGCGCCAGTGCTCGTCGCGTGCAAGCACGACGCCAGGGCGATAGAGATAGGCCAGCCACCCGTCCTCGGTCCACACGGCGGCGGCTGCGTCAGGCCCACCCATGGCCTCGATCAGATAACGCACTTGCTCCCGCAGAATCGCCTTCTGCAGGCGGTCACCCTGCTTTTCCTCGTCGCGACCTGACTCTGCGCCGGTCGCACCGGTTGGCGAATTCTCCATGACGATCCCCCAGATTTGCTTGGATGGAGCGACGGGCAACGCCAGAGCGGCGAGACCTCGCCTGAGAGTAGCGACACCGAACGTGGCTCGGGAGGGAATCGCGGGTGAGAAATCAGCACGGCGACGTCCTTCTTGCGCTTGCGCTCGCGGAGCCCGGGCGAGCGGCTTCGATGGCGAGCGCGTCCATCTCTCGCGACACCGACGCGGTCACCTTGTCGTATGCCCATCACGCTCTGGGCATCGTGCTGCGCGACGATGGCGACCTTGACAACTCCATCACCCAGCTGAGGACGGCACGACGACTTGCCGAGATGTCCGGCGTCCGCGACCGGGTTGCGGACGTCCGGGCGACGCTCGGAGCGACCTACGCCATGCGCGGGCAGACAAGGGCCGCCATGCGCGAGCTGGACCAAGCCGTGCTCAGTGCGACGTCGGCTGGCGCCGTCAGACCTCGAGTTTTGATGCGTCGCGCGCACGTGCTGGCCCATCTGGGACGCGTCGACGAGGCACTCAATGACCTGCGCACCGTCGTCACCGACTTCCGGAAATCTGGAGACCTTGTCTGGGAGGCGCGCGCCCTGAACCTTCATGCGGCTATGCAACTTCTCAAAGGCGCATTTGAAGAGTCGGAGCGCGACCTGCACCGGGCCCTGGAGTTGTTCACGAGCCTTCAACAGCCGTACGGAGAGCTCGACGTCCGGCACAACCTCGCGCTGATCCAGTTCTTCCGGGGGAACGTACCGACGACGCTCGCGGCGTTTTCGCAAGTGGCTGCCAGATACTCTGCCCTCGGTGATGCTCACCTCGAGCTGTCCCGGGACCACGCCCAAGTGCTGCTGGTGGCCGGCTTGTCGGACGAGGCCGTCGACGTCATCGAGTCGACCATTGCCTCGACCAGCACTCGACCGAGAGCCCGTGCGGAGTTGTTCTTGATGCGAGCCAGTGCTCGGCTTGGGCAGGGTCGCCCGGAAGAGGCATTGACCGATTCAGCAGTCGCCCGGCGTCTGTTCATAAGGCAGCAACGGGACTCGTGGCGTATCCGGGCCGATCTCGTCGCCCTGCGAGCCCGGATCGAACTCGGCCTGGGATCACGAAGGGCCGCCGTCTCGCTCGCCGAGTCACTGGCCGATGACCGCACCGAAGATGGCGTGCTTGCTGCGCTCCTCGCCGGCCGCGAACTCGCGGTCAAGGATCCGGCCCGCGCTTCGACGTACCTCTCCCGCGCAGCGCTCGGACGGAACCGCGGCAACCCGCTCAGCCGCAGCACCGCCTGGCTCGCGCACGCGCTCGACCTGGAGGTGCGGGGCCGGCCGCGGGTGCTGCAGGCGGTGGGCAACGGCCTGGATGCGCTGGCCGAGCACCGCGCTTCCCTCGGTAGTCCGGAGCTCCGTGCGCTCACCGCGATCCACAGTGCTGATCTCGCGGCGCTGGCCGTTCGGCACGCGCGCCGACGAGGGCCGCGGGAGCTGGTGTTCTGGAGCGATCGCGGTCGGGCGGCGTCGCTGAGCGAGCCCGTGCCGGCGCCGTCCGACCCGGTGATCGACGGCCACCTCGCCACCATCCGTGGTCTCTCGCACCGGATCGCCGAGGAGTCCGACCCCGCCAAGATCCAGAGCCTGACCCGCGAGCGTGCCCAGCAGGAGCGGGCGGTCCGGCTGGCGTGGGCGGCGACGTCCGGATCCGGCGGGCGCGCGGAGACCGTGCCTGCAGCCGAACTGGTCGAGCACCTGGGCGATCGGCTCCTGGTGCAGCTCGTGAACGTGGACGGGACCCTGTACGCCGTCGTGGTGCGCGACGGTCGGTGGCGAACGGTCGAGGTCGGCCCGCTGGAGGCGGCGCAGAAGGCAATGGACCGGGCGCTGTACGGGCTCCGCAGCGCGACTCGTGGGCGGCCGATCGACCTCTCGCCGCTGGCACTCAGGCTGGAGACTGCCCTGCTCGGACCGGTCGTGCGCATGTTGCCGACGGCCCGGCCGGTGGTCATCTCCCCGCCCGCGGCGTTCCTGGGGGCACCGTGGGGGCTCATCCCTTCCTTGCACGATCGCGCCTTCGCCGTCACCCCTTCGGCAACCTCGTGGGTGCGGGCGGCGAAGGCCGTTCCGTCCTCATCCCGGGCGGTCTTCATCGCCGGACCCGGCCTGCCGACGGGTGGGGGTGAGGTCGTGGCAGTCGCTGCCCTTCGCCCATCCGCGACCACCCTCGTCGGCTCGTCGTCGACGGTGGCCAGTGTTCTGTCATCCCTCGACGGTGCCGGACTCGCGCACATCGCCGCGCACGGCACCTTCCGCTCCGAGAGCCCGATGTTCTCCAGCCTCCAGCTGGCCGACGGCCCGCTCACGGTCGACGACATCCACCGGCTCGAACAGCCGCCACATCGGATCGTGCTTCCCGCCTGCCGATCGGGCGTCGTCGCGGCCATCGGCGGGCAGGACGTCATCGGGTTCGCGTCGGCGTTGCTGACCCAGGGCACGGCCGGGGTCATCGCGTCGATCGCCGACGTCGACGACGTCGCGACGGTGCAGGTGATGCTCGCGCTGCACGGCGGGCTGGCCTCCGGGCAACGGCTCGACGAGGCCCTTGCCGGGGCACGTCGATCGTCGTACGGCGATCCGGTCCGCCACGCGACCGCGGTGCTGTTCGCGGCGATGGGCGCGGCGTAGACCCATCACCATTCTGTGCGGGGCGGGATCAGGAGACCGGCATGACCGGGCGACCGCCCTGCCAGACGCCGGCGACGAGCGGGACGCCCGGGCGGTAGGCGAGGTGGAGGTAGGACGGCGCGTCGAGGAGCACGAGGTCCGCGCGCTTGCCCGGGGCGAGCACGCCGACGTCGTCGCGGTCGAGGGCCCGCGCGCCCATCGCGGTCGCGGCGTGCAGGGCCTCGGCCGGGCTCATCCGCATCTCGCGGACGGCCAGCGCGATGCACAGCGCCATCGAGGACGTGAAGCAGGAACCGGGATTGCAGTCGCTGGCGATCGCGACCTGCACGCCCGCATCGATCAGCTTGCGCGCATCGGGATAGGGGTGGCGCGTCGAGAACTCGACACCCGGCAACAGGGTCGCGATCGTGCCGGAATCGGCGAGCG
>JBDSPC010000175.1:0-11390 GCA_039914485.1 Nocardioides sp. | reverse complement strand
CGTGCAGCTGCTTGAACGCCCACATGACCGACTCCATGAAGTCGGGGTTCATCGTCTTGTAGTCGTTCTCGAAGTCGACCCAGCGCGCCTGGCGGGTGACGTAGTCGCGCCACTCGCCGGTGTACTTCAGGACCGACTCGCGGCAGGCGTCGTTGAACTTCTCGACGCCGAGCTCGTGGATCTCGTCGGTGGTCTTGAGGCCGAGCTGGCGCATCGCCTCGAGCTCGGCGGGCAGGCCGTGGGTGTCCCAGCCGAAACGGCGCTCCACGCGCTTGCCGCGCATCGTCTGGTAGCGCGGGATCAGGTCCTTGACGTAGCCGGTGAGCAGGTGGCCGTAGTGCGGCAGCCCGTTGGCGAAGGGCGGACCGTCGTAGAAGACGAACTCGCCGTCGGTCTCGGCGTCGCGCTGGTCGATGCTCGCCTGGAAGGTGCCGTCGGCGTCCCAGTAGGACAGCACGGCTTCCTCGAGCGCGGGGAAGCCCGGCTGGCCGGGGACGCTGGTCGCGTTGGTGTGCGAGACCTTGGGGTAGGTCATGAGTGGCTCTCCTGCTCGTGAGATCGATTGACCCACGAGGACGATCCGTCAGGACCGCGGTACCACCTCGCTTGGTGCGCCCTGCGGCGTACCCACTCAAGAAATGCTGTCCGGTTCTATTGGGCTCCGCGCCGGCTTGCGCGGGGCTGTTCTTCCGGAGGCTCACCGCTGATGACGGCTCGAACGCCTGTGCCCAGATCGTACGGCGATGCGCGGACGTCGCGCCAATCAGTTGGCCGCGGAGTGCCATCCCCGCCCGCCGGCCCGCCCGCCCGCTGGTAGTCCACGCCATGGCGACGGAGTGCGTCAGGCGGCCCGCCGGTATCGCAGGTAGCGCTCGCGCTGCCACTCAGCGAGGGCGCGTCGCTGAGCCACCGTCCGGGTCGGCGTCCACCACGCCGGTGGCTCGACCGTCCACAGCGGTTTCGCGGTCCGGCATCGAGCGCGCCGAGCGGCAGCCAGAAGGCGCGCGGTGAAATCATCGAGGTCAGCCCAGTCGCTGGCCACCATCGTGACCGGCTCCAGACCGAGGTCGCGATAGGCCGCATCCTTCTTCAAGTCGTTCGCCGTTCCAGCCAGAGTGATGTGGTCCGAGCCGTTGTACTGCCCCACCAGCCCGAGGACGGGATCGATCAGGTCGGGCGTGCCGACGTGTAGCCCTTGGAGGGTGAACACGGGTGCATTGCACAACGGCCGGGGCAAGCGGGCCATTCTGGTCCAGACCCCGCGCATCTTCGTCTCCCGTGGCGACCAGGCATTCTCGTCAGCCTCGAGCAGGGCGGCGCGCGCCTGCTGGATTCCGGTCAGCGGGCCGAGCTCCGCGACGTACGCCGCGACCTCGGCGATGCTGACCAGGTCGGAATAGCACGCCATGTCCAGCGCCACGATCGCGGCGCCCAGCCCCGCGGCGTACCGCATCTCGAACGTCACCGACCTGCGCGCTGACGTGACCGCGAGCCCGTCGACCGACGTGATCTCACCCGGTGCCAGAAACTCCTGGCTGACCGAGAACCCCGGCTGTGCGATCAGGTGCCGGCCGGCCACGACCGGGATGTCGCGTGTCTCGGCGCCGTCGATCGTCCCGTCGAACCAAGGGGCACCCAACCAGTGCAGGGCGGCCCAGCCAGTGACCGCGTCACCGTCGCCCAGCACCGCGCTCGCCTCGAGCGTTCGTTGCTCAGGCGTGAGCTCCACGGACGCGGGCACGACGAACCCGCGGCTCGTGGCGCGCCACAGCGGCCCACGCGCCTGACCGCGGGTGGGACCCTTCGTGCCTCGCGGATCGACCCGCACAGGCGCGACCAACCTCGGACGACAGCCGTGGAAGGGCGCAGGCTCGAACATGCGGGGAGCGTTCCCCTCCCCCAACGACCCCAGTCGATATCCACAGGGCAGATCGCTTGGCATTCGCCCGTGGTAGTCCAGTGGCGAACGGTCGCCGGAGCGGCCCTCGGGCAGCCACTGACCACTGGACTACCCCAGCGACATTCCGGTTGCCGGCCGGCCAACCCGGTTGCCGCCGACCCAGCCACGCGACAGGCTGGCCCCCATGACGAACCCCGGATACGACGGCATGTGGCTCCCCCAGGACCAGGACCCGCGAGCGGAGGCCGGGCCGACGCGCGGCGAGCTCGACACCCTGGTCGGCTACCTCGAGGCCTACCGGACCACCCTCGAGCTGAAGTGCCAGGGCCTGACGCCCGAGCAGCTCGGCACGAAGTCGGTCCCGCCCTCCAACATGTCGCTGCTCGGGTTGGTGCGGCACATGGCACGCGTCGAGCAGAGCTGGTTCCGGCGGGTCATCGAGGGCCATCCGGAGATCCCCCGGATGTTCCAGGAGGACGGCCTCGACGCTGGCTTCAACTGGGTGGGCGAGGCCGACGAGGCAACGGTCGAGGAGGCCTGGACCTTGTGGCGCGTGGAGGTCGAGCACGCCCGCGAGGTGCTCGCGGGCACCACCCTCGACACCCTCGTCGACGTGCACGGCGAGCCCAGTGAGGTGCGCGACCTGATCGTGCACATGATCGAGGAGTACGCCCGCCACTGCGGGCACGCCGACCTGATCCGTGAGTGCATCGACGGGCGCGCGGGCCAGTGATCGCCCGCCTGGTGGTCGCCACGTTCGCCGTACTCGCCCTCGTGGCGCCGTCGTCGGCGGCCGCGCCGACTGAGAGAGCCACTGCACCGGGCGCGCAGGTGATCGGCGAGGGTACGGCGACGAGCTGCACGTCGGCGGCGGTCGTGCGCGCCGTCCGCCGTGGTGGGGTGATCCGCTTCGACTGCGGCCCCGAGCCGGTCACGATCGTCATGCAGCAGACCGCCGAGGTGCTCAACACCAGCGACCGCGTGGTCATCGACGGTGGCGGGCTCGTCACCCTGAGCGGTGGTGGCGTGCGGCGGATCCTGCGCCAGGACACCTGCGACGAGACGCTCATCTGGACCACGGACCACTGCGACGACCAGGCGACACCACGGCTCGTGATCAAGCGCATGACGTTCATCGACGGCTTCGTCGCCTCCCCCGACCTCGAGGACGGCAGCGGCGGCGCGATCTCGGTGCGCGGCGGACGGCTGCGGATCGTGAGCAGCCACTTCGTCGACAACCGCTGCACCCCGACCGGTCCCGACGTCGGCGGCGCGGCGGTGCGGGTGACGAACCAGTACGCCGATCGCCCGGTCGTCGTCCGGGGCAGCACCTTCACCGGCGGGGTGTGCAGCAACGGCGGAGCCCTGTCGTCGATCGGGGTGTCGTGGAACATCGTCGACAGCGTCTTCACCGGCAACCGCGCGATCGGGCGCGGAGCCAACCCGGCCAAGGACGGCACGCCCGGTGGCGGCAGCGGTGGTGCGATCTACACCGACGGCGACACCTTCCACCTGCGCCTGACGGGCACGAAGGTGGTGCGCAACCGCGCCAACGAGGGCGGCGGGGCGATCATCTTCGTGAGCAACGACCGCACCGGCACCCTGTCCGTCGAATCCTCGGTCCTCAAGCGCAACCCGAGCCTCGGCTTCGAGAACTACCCCGGCATCTTCTTCCTCGGCCGCGGCAAGCCGACGTTCACCGGCTCGACCGTGCGGTGAGCCGGCTGGTCGGCACTCCGTAGGCTTGGCCCGTGACTTCTGCCTACGGCCACGGCCTCGCCACCCTCGACGCCAACAACACCGTCCTCGACGTCTGGTTCCCCGCGCCCGCGCTCGGCGAGCACGACGGCAGCGAGGCTCCCGCGTCGCTGACGGCGCTCGAGGGCGACGACGAGCTCCGCGCCGTACGCCGCGAGGTGCGCCTGGTCAAGATCGCCGACCTGGACGCCGCGCCGGTCGACACCGCCGACGTGTGGCTGCGCCTGCACCTGCTCTCGACGCGTCTCGCCAGGCCGCACACGATCTCCATGGACGGCGTCTTCGGGTTGCTCGCCAACGTCGTGTGGACCAGCGCCGGGCCGTGCGCGGTCGAGGGCTTCGAGGACACCCGGGCCCGACTGCGCGGCGCCGGCCAGCACGTGACCGTCTTCGGCGTGGACAAGTTCCCGCGACTGGTCGACTACGTCATGCCGACCGGGGTGCGGATCGCCGACGCCGACCGGGTCCGCCTCGGTGCGCACCTGGCCGAGGGCACCACCGTCATGCACGAGGGCTTCGTGAACTTCAACGCCGGCACCCTCGGCCACTCGATGGTCGAGGGCCGTATCTCCGCGGGCGTGCTCGTCGGCGACGGATCGGACGTCGGCGGCGGCGCCTCGATCATGGGCACCCTGTCCGGCGGCGGCCAGCAGATCATCTCCATCGGCGAGCGCTGCCTGCTCGGGGCCAACGCCGGCATCGGCATCTCGCTGGGCGATGACTGCGTCGTCGAGGCCGGTTGCTACGTCACCGCCGGCACCAAGGTCACGCTGCCGGCCGACGGCGGCAAGATCGTCAAGGCGCTCGAGCTGTCCGGCGCGAGCAACGTGCTGTTCCGCCGCAACTCGGTCAGCGGCGCCATCGAGGCCGTGCCGTGGAAGGGCGAGGGCATCGCCCTCAACGCCGCCCTGCACGCCAACGACTGACCGATGGGCAGACAGGTCCGGGCTCGGCAGCCGCAGAGCACGAGGCTGACCCGGCTCGGCAAGATGGTGGTCGTCGGCATGGCCGGCGTCCTCGTCTTCGCCGGCGTCGGCGTGCTCGTCGATCGCGGCGTCGCCCCGCTGATCCGGCCCAGCGGCTGCACCGCGGAGGTCGACGGGCTGACCGTCGAGCTGACCCAGGAGCAGGCCGAGAACGCGGCCCTGATCACCGCCATCGCCGTACAGCGCGGACTGCCCGCCCGGGCCGCGAGCATCGCCCTCGCGACGGCCTACCAGGAATCGAAGATCCTCAACATCGAGCACGGCGATCGCGACTCCGTGGGGCTGTTCCAGCAGCGCACGTCGCAGGGCTGGGGCAGCGTCGAGCAGATCATGGACCCCGTCTATTCGACGAACACCTTCTACGACGCCCTCGTCCGGGTCGACGGCTACGAGAACATGGAGATCACCGTGGCCGCGCAGGAGGTGCAGCGGTCGGGCTTTCCGGATGCGTACGCCGACCACGAGGCCGACGCCCGCGCCCTCGCGTCCGCACTGACGGGCAACAGCCCGCGCGCGTTCTGGTGCGAGACCCCCGGCGACGCCGACGAGGCGAGCGACACGCTCGAGGACTCCGGCCTCGTCAGCCGGGCCGCCACCGTGCGCGCGGACGTCGAGTCGGTCTTCGGCACGCTCTCCCTCGGGGGCTTCGAGCCCGGCGGGGTGTCCAGCGGTCACATGGAGGGCTCGGCTCACTACGAGGGCCGCGCGATCGACATCTTCGTGCGCCCGATCAACCCCGACAACCGCAAGCGCGGCTGGGCGATCGCCTCCTATCTCGTCGCCAACGCCGACCGGCTCGCCATCAACACGCTCATCTTCGACGACCGGATCTGGCACGCCGGATCTCGCTCCGACGACGGC
Source organism: Nocardioides sp. (assembly GCA_039914485.1). Classification (GTDB taxonomy): domain Bacteria; phylum Actinomycetota; class Actinomycetes; order Propionibacteriales; family Nocardioidaceae; genus Nocardioides. The sequence goes on along the minus strand of JBDSPC010000175.1, from coordinate 5,885 downwards.
TGGACCAACTACGACGTGCCATCGGCCTCGGGCGGGGACCGCAAGATCCTCGAGCACCGCGACCACGTGCACGTCGACGTGGCCGACTGACGGGCGACTAGACCGGGCGCGCGGGGCGTATCCCCCCGATTGGGTATGAGCCGGCGTTGAGGCTTGCGCGGGCCCCGGGCAGTCCTAACCTCCCGCAATGCTGAAGTCGACGGTCTACACCATCGGAACCGCCCTGCACCGCGCCCAGGACAACGACATCCAGGTGGACGTCCTCGTCGACGGGCAGTGGCTGCACGGCGACGTCAGTGCGGTCGACGGGCAGGGCGCCGTGCTCCTGTGCGAGGACGGCGGACTGGCGATGATCCGCATCGAGAACATCTCGGTGGTGCTGATCCGGCAGGCCGAGGCCTTCGGCGTGCACCCCGACGAGACCGGCGAGGCGCACCCGATGCCGGCGGCCGCCGCTGACCGCCTCGACGAGCCGCGCGTGGTGCGGCCGCGTCCCTCGATCGAGCGCACGGGCCTCTACCGCAGCGAGACGGTCGTCAGGATCGACGACGGCCCGGCGTCAAGGACGTAGGCTCTTCCGGGCCGGACTGTTCTGTCCGGGTCACTCCGGGGGGCAGGCGAATGGCACAGATCAACTCCACCATCTTCACCATCGGCACGGCCCTCAACAGAGCCAAGGAAGCCGACGTGCCGGTGGACATCCTGCTCGGGGGCCAGTGGCTCACGGGCATGGTCAACGCCATGGACGGCCACGGCATCGTGCTGCGCAGCGCCAACGACGAACTCTCGATCATCCGGATGGGCAGCATCGATGCAGTCCGGGTGCGCAACGCCGCCGCCTTCGACGGCACACCCCAGGTCGAGGCCCACCGCCACGAGGACCCGACGACCGCGCGCGAGGCACACCCGATGCCGGCTGCCCCGGCGGATCGCTAACCGGCGGAGGCGGCCAGGCGGGCTACCGCGGCATCGACACGCTCGTCGGTCGCGGTGAAGGCGACGCGCACGTGCTGTGAGCCGGCGGCGCCGTAGAAGTCGCCGGGGGCGACCAGGATGCCGAGGTCGGCGAGCGCGGCGACGGTGGTCCAGCAGTCTTCTCCGCGGCTCGACCAGAGGTAGAGCGACGCCTCGGAGTGGTCGACGGTGAAGCCGGCGTGCTCGAGCGCGGCCCGGAGCTTCGCTCGCCGTGCGGCGTACCTCCCATGCTGCTCGGCGACGTGCGCGTCGTCGTTCAGCGCCGCGATCATCGCGCGCTGCTGGGGGCCGGGCATCTGCAGGCCGAGGTTCTTGCGTACGGCGAGGAGCTCGCCGACGAGGTCAGGGTCGCCGGCCACGAACGCACAGCGATAGCCCGCGAGGTTGGACCGCTTGGAGAGCGAGTGGACACTGAGGATGCCCTCGTGCGAGTCGCCGCAGACGTCGGGATGCAGGACGCTGATCGGTTGCACGTCCCACGCGCACTCGAGGTAGCACTCGTCGGAGACCAGGATCGTGCCGCGCTCGCGACACCACTCGACGACCTTGCGCAGGTGCTCGACGGGCAGCACCTTGCCGGTCGGGTTGGACGGCGAGTTGAGCCAGAGGAGGCGCGGGGTCTCGGGACCGAAGGCGGTCAGCGAGTCGGTCGCGATCGAGCGCGCGCCGGCGAGGGCGGCGCCGACCTCGTAGGTCGGGTAGGCGAGCTCGGGATATCCGATCAGGTCGCCGGCACCGATGCCAAGGTGGATCGCCATCGACCCGATGAGCTCCTTGGAGCCGATCACCGGGAGCACGGCGTCGAGGCCGAGACCGGTCACGCCGAAGCGGCGCGCCAGCCAGTCGATGGCCGCCTGCCGGGTCTCGGGCAGGCCGATGGTCGTCGGGTAGCCCGGTGAGTCCGCGGCCGCGCGCAACGCGTCCTGGACGACAGCAGGGGTCGGGTCGACCGGCGTGCCGATCGAGAGGTCGACGATGCCGTCAGGGTGTGCGCGCGCGGTGGCGGCGTGCGCCGTGAGCTTGTCCCACGGGAAGTCGGGAAGCGACTGCGAGACCAGGGGTCGGGGGTTTCGTGAGTGTCGCCTCGCGACCTCCTCGACCTCCGAGGAGCTCACTCGTCGTGCTCTTGGGGAGGCAGCGCGGCGATGAGCGGGTGGTCCTTGTCGATCTCACCCATCTTGGCGGCGCCACCGGGCGAGCCGAGGTCGTCGAAGAAGTCCACGTTGGCCTTGTAGTACTCCTTCCACTCCTCCGGCGTGTCGTCCTCGTAGAAGATCGCCTCGACCGGGCAGACCGGTTCGCAGGCGCCGCAGTCGACGCATTCGTCGGGGTGGATGTAGAGCATGCGCTTGCCCTCGTAGATGCAGTCGACGGGGCACTCGTCGACGCACGCGCGGTCCTTGAGGTCGACGCACGGCTGGGCGATGACGTAGGTCACCGAATCCTCCTGAGGGGCACGGGGTGGGACGAGATCAACCTTAGTATCCCTCTCATGTCCGATGCGCCGGAACCCCATCTGTTGGGCACGGCTGTGGGCAGGCACTCTCTCGGTCGACACGTCGTCGGGACGCGGATCGTGGTCCGCCACCTGCTCCCTGACGGCCGCGCCACCGACGTGCTCGGCGTCTGCCTCGCCTGGGGCGACACCGAGCTCGTGATCGATCGAGACGGCGCCGGGCCGGTCACGATCCGGGTCTCCGACGTGGTGACTGGCAAGCCCGTCCCGCCCCGTGCGTCCATCGCGCACCGCTTCGATGCGCACGAGATCGAGCTGCACGTCGGGTCGCTGTGGCCGGCGATGGACAGCGCGCCCCTCGGCACCTGGCTCCTTCGCTCCTCTCCCCCGTTCGGTGGGCGCCTGCGACGGCGGGGCAACTCGGCGCTGGCGATGGCCGAGCCGGGCCTCCCCGTGGCCGACGCCGCCTCCGCCGTACGCGCGTTCTATGCGGCCCTCGGCCAGGACCCACTGATCCAGGTGCAGGCCGACTCCGCCGTCGAAGCGGCACTGGTGCCGTTCGGGTTCACACCGCTCGGCGCCGGTGACGCGCACTGCCAGGTCGCGCTGGTCTCGCGGGCCCTCCGCTCGAGCACCGCGTCGCCATCCGCATCGACCCAGCTCGAGGAGGGCGACGACCGCGTCCGGGTCTCCCTCGATGGCGGTACGGCGACGGGCGAGGCCGTCCTCGACGGCGACTGGCTCGGCATCCACGACGTCGCGGTCGACCCGACCCACCGCCGGCGCGGGCTGGCGACGCACGTGCTCGCGGAGCTGCTCGACTGGGGCGCATCGCAGGGGGCGCGGATCGCGTGGCTGCACGTGGAGACGAACAACCCGGGCGCGATCGCGCTCTACGAACGGCTCGGGTTCGTCACGCACCACACCAACCGCTACCTCAGCGGCTGAAGAAGAGCCGAGCCGACGCCGACGTCACGCGGTGCCAGAGCAGGCGCTGCAGGGCCAGTACGACCACGCCGGAGACGATCATCCCGCCGAGGTTGATGAGCAGCTGGGTGATCGAGCCGGTGATCTCCGACGGTGTCCAGGTGCCGAGCGCCAGCGCGAGGTTGCCCGCGGCGGGGACGGTGGTCACCGAGATGAAGACGCCGACCATGGCGTTGGCCTTGTTGGTCGAGAGCGCGAGCACGCCGGCGGCGCCGGCGATCAGCGCGACGATGAAGGACCAGCGGTCCGGATGCCAGATGAATCCGGTCTGCGGGCGCGGGCGCGTCACCATCTCCGAGGTCACCAGCCCGGTCAGGTCGGCGAGGAACGAGAGCAGCGCGACGAAGAGGATGCACACCACGAAGCTGAGGACCAGCAGCCGCAACGCACGGAACGACAACCCCCACTTGGCGAACACGATCCCCGTCGCGACCGCTGCGACCGTGCCGAACTCAGGACCGACGACCATGGCGCCGATGACGAGGACCGCGGAGTCGGTGATCACGGCGATGGCGGCCAGCAGCGTCGCAAGCGCCAGGAAGACGTGGAAGGTGACGGTCGGTCGCGCTGCGGCGTACGCCTGGTCGACGACGCTGTCCCAGATGACGGCGTCCTCGGGGTCGCCGGGCGCGTCCCGCTCGAGGCGCTGGGCCGCGGCGAACGGCCAAGCGGTCGGCGTGGAGACGAGGATGCCGCCGGTCTCACCGAGCCCGAGCGCCTTGAGCCGGGTGATCACTTCACCGGCGATCTCGCGGGCGACGTCGCACTCGACCAGGTCGCCCTGCGGCACCAGCGACGCTCCGCGCTGCAGGGTCACGTTGGTGGCGCACTCGTGGTCGACCAGCAGGTCGGTGACATCGGCGGTGAGCCCGGTCGGCACGTTGAGGCGCAGGTGGACGAGCATGCGGGCCAGTGTGGCAGTCGAATCCGATTTCCCCCGACCCGCTCCCGTGCCTACTCTTGGGGCGAGCGCCGTGGAGCCTGACAACCTCCCTGCCTGACAGCTGTTCGGCAGAGCGACGGCGCTCCGCGCGTCCGGCGTATCGACGAGAGGCCGAGTGTTCTGCTCGGCAAAGGTGTGGTGGCACCGCGACTTTGCCCCCGCCCACACCTCCAGGGCCACGCCAACTGGAGGTACTCATGAGATCGCTCTGTTCATCGCTGCCCACCGCCGAGCCAGGCTCTGTCGTCACGCTCGAGGGGTGGGTGCATCGGCGCCGCGAGCTGGCCCGTGTCACGTTCCTGGTCGTCCGCGACCGCAGCGGCCTGGCGCAGGTCGTGCTCCCCGCCGGCACCGACGTGCCGCCGGAGGAGACGCCGATCCGGGTGGTCGGTACGGCGACCGCCAACGCCCAGGCACCCGGCGGTGTCGAGGTCACCGAGGCGACCGTCACCGCGCTGAGCGAGCCGGCCGACACCCCGGTCGTCGAGTTGTGGCGGCCCACGCTCGACGCCAGCCTGCCGACCCTGCTCGACCACGCCGCCACCACCTGGCGGCACCCGCAACAGCGGGCGAAGTGGGAGCTGGCGGCCGCGTCCCTGCGTGGCTTCCGCTCGACCCTCGACGACCAGGGCTTCACCGAGATCGCGACGCCCAAGTTCGTCGAGTCGGCCACCGAGTCCGGCGCCAACGTCTTCGCCGTCGACTACTTCGGCCGGCCGGCCTACCTCGCGCAGAGCCCGCAGTTCTACAAGCAGCAGCTGGTCGGGGTCTTCGAGCGGGTCTACGAGGTGGGCCCGGTCTTCCGCGCCGAGCCGCACGACACGGTGAGGCACCTGGCGGAGTACGTCTCGCTCGACGTCGAGCTCGGATTCATCCGCGACCACCGCGACGTGATCGCGTGCCTGCGCGACACCGTCGCCGGCATGGTCGCCGGCATCCACGAGCACGCCGGGGACGCCGTCGAACGGCTGGGCATCACCGTGCCGGAGGTGCCGGCCGAGCTGCCCGTGCTGCACTTCCGCGAAGCGCTCGAGATCGCCGGCGCTCCCGCCGACGAACCCGACCTCAACCCCGGGCACGAACGAGCGCTGGGCGAGTGGGCGATGCGCGAGCACGGCAGCGACTTCGTCGTCGTGGAGGGCTATCCCACGGCCAGCCGGGCGTTCTACAGCCACCCCGACCCGGACGAACCGCACTGGTCGCGCAGCTTCGACCTGCTCTTCCGCGGCCTCGAGCTGGTCAGCGGTGCGCAGCGCCTGCACCGGTATGCCGACTACGTGGCCACGCTGGAGCAGCGCGGCTATCCGTACGAGCCCTATGCGTCGTACGTCGAGGCGTTCCGTCGTGGGATCCCCCCGCACGGAGGCTTCGCGATCGGGCTCGAGCGCTGGGTGGCGCGGCTGGTCGAGGCGGCCAACATCCGCGAGGTGACGCTCTTCCCGCGCGACCTGCACCGGCTGACGCCGTAGCGTCCGAGCCGGGGACGACGTCAGCTGACGTCGTCTTCGGCGTCCGGGTTGGTGC
>JBDSPC010000153.1:0-3464 GCA_039914485.1 Nocardioides sp. | reverse complement strand
TGTCGGGCTTGGTGTCCCATCGCATAAGGAGGACGTTCATGAACCACGGTAATGGTGTTTCGCGCGGTGACCGCAACAGGAACGCACGGCTGGCGAAGCTGCGGACGGCGGTGCCGGTGACGAACGCGATCGTCGGGATCGATCTGGCCGAACGCAAGCAGATGGTGGTCGTGACCGACCACGACTCGAAGGTCTTGGCTCGGCGCACGTTTCGGTGCAAGGCCTGGGATCTCGGTGCGGCGCTGGACTGGGCTGGCGAGCGCAGTACCCGGGCCGGCTATGCCGGGGTCACGGTGACGTGCGAACCCACCGGGCACCGCTGGCGGGTGCTGGGCCAACTGGCTGCTGAGCGGGGTATGTCGTTCGTTTGCGTGCAGCCAATGCTGACCTCCGGGGCCCGCAAGAGCGAGGACCTGACGACCGACAAGACCGACGACAAGGATGCCGTGCTGATCGCCCGGCTCACTGCGGAGCTGCGCTGCTACCTACCCGAACCCGTCGACGAGACCTGGGGCCGCCTGCGCCACCTCGGAGTGCGCCGCGAGCAGCTCCTGGACGAACACGTCGCCTGCGTCCAGCAGATCCGCGACCTCCTCGAGTGCGTTTGGCCCGCCGCGATCTCCACCGCCCAGCAGCCGTTCAAGTCAGCCACCTGGGTGGCCTCGATGCACGTGATCATCACCCGTGACTGCGGCGACTTCACCCGCACCCGGCGACTGGGCCCGGTCCGGTTCGAGCACGCTGTGCGCAAGGAGCTGACCCGCCGGGGGAAGCTGCGCCCCTGCCTGCGGATCCTGCGCAACCTCTATGCCGCCCTGGCCGACCCTGCCGGTGTGATCGAGCACCGCTCTGGCGCCTTCGAACGCATCGCCTGGCTGATCGAGGACTGGGACACCGCCCGGGCCAAGCTCGCTGATACCGAAGTCCGCATGGTCGCCGTCCTCGACGACCTCGAACTGACCGAGCTGGCCTGCTCCATTCAGGGCCTCTCCCCGGTCGGAGCCGCCGCGATCCTCGCCGAGACCGGCGACCTGCACCGCTTCACCAGCTCCCGCGCCGTGGTCAAGCACGCCGGACTCGCACCCCGCCAACGCATGTCCGGCACCTTCGCTGGACGCGCCCGCCTGAGCGGGGCCGGCCGACCGCGCCTGCGGACCGCAGCCTGGCGTGCCGTGTGGGGCGCGGTGAAGAGCAACCCCGTCTACGCCGCCCGCTACCGGCACCTCACGACCCGCGAGACCAACAAGCTCAAGCCCACCCAGGCCCAGACCGTCCTCGCCGGCGCGATCCTGCGCCAGCTCCACGCCGTCATCACCACCGGCCGGGCCTGGGATCCCGACATCGCCACCCACGGCACCCTCAAGCCGACGACCCTCGCGGAGGTAGCCGCCTAGCCACTTCCATCGCGCGACGCGTCGCCCGTCCACAAGCTGGGTCGGGGCGAGCCTTCCGCGGCATTGAGAACCCTCGAGGTATCTCGTCGCTCATCACAGGCCGCCCCGGCCCGTCGTCGACACAACCCGATCACACGCTGCCGAGCACCAGCTCCGTTACCGCTATGCAGGGACAGACGACGAGCCAGGGACCCCACCCCAGCACTTGACGCAAAACGCCTCACGCTGATGAGCGGATGTCCCGAAAGGCGATCGTCGGCTTGCGGGGAGCCAAGGCGCTGATCGGCGTCAGGGTCGCTCTCACCGATCACTGATGTGAGCGCACATCGGCAGATCCGTGCGTCCGGAACGCGGCGGATCGACGCAGCTCCAACGGACTCTCTGATCGCGGCAGATTGGGGCGTCTAAACGCCGATGCCGCCTATCTAGATCACGTCGAGGAACCGGGCCGGCGCCGAACTGCAGCGCAGACCAGCTGGGACGGCCCACCACTCGTCCGGTCGATCGACTACTGGGGCGTTTAGGCCGTCGTCGGTGACCCGCGCCAGTCGCAGCAGGAATGCTGCAATGCCCGCGGCACCCTGCATCCACGACGTGCCAGGCGCAAGCAGCGGCGGGTCCTTGCGGTGCTCGACGAACCTCCAGAACGCCCGGTCCTCGACCCGGATCGAGCGTTCCACCAGCGCGTCGCCCATCACCCGGGCCGCGGCCAGAAGCGCGGCCGCCTCCACAGCGTCCAGCGCGTCCTGCGCCCCGTCGAGGAATGCATCGCCGACACCAGCCGTGCCGCAGCACCGACCGTCGTTGTCCCAGAAGCCCGGGCGGAGCCGCTGCGGGACACCGGAGTCGAGGACGGATCGGAAGCACCGCCGCCGCAGGTCGTTCACCCTGAGGCCGCCCACCTCGGTGACACCGGCGTGCGCGAGTGCCGCGAAGAGGTGGGACGTTCCTGTCGGCCCGTGGCACCAAGAATAGGTGATCGGCTCGACGTCCCGCTTTGACGCCGGGATGGTGTGCGGGACGACGAAACCTCCGTCGTCCAGCGTCCCGACGGCGAGCAGGTGCTGCGCCCCCAGCAGGGCCGCGTCCACCAGGTCGGGGCGCCCGTAGGTTGCACCCGCAATGGCCAGCGCGCTAGCGATGCCGGCCGTGCCGTGCGAGTAGTTCGGTCCTCGTGAGGGCGCTCCTGGCCACGACCCCCAGTCCAGCCCCGCCGGCGTGCGGCCGGCCGCCTTGAGCAACGCTTCGCATCCGGTGAGCGCGATGGACTCCGCCTCTTCGCCGCCCACCCAGGTCGCCGCCATCACCACCCCGGCGGTGCCCATGACCACGTCGGAGAAGCACTGTTCCGGTGCTCCCACGAGCGTCGTCACCCAGCCGTCGGGGGTAGCCAGCTCCGCCAACCGGTGCAGGACGACAGGGACGTGCGCCGGCGCAAGCATCCGCAGGGCCGTCGCGTCACCAGCCAGCCCGTCGAACAGCGACGCCTCAGACCTCGTCTTCGCCGTGGCCGAGAGCCGCTGGCCGATCCGCATGGCGAGCCGACTCTCTTCGTCGGTCAGCGGGCGCGAATGGGCGATCTCGGCAAGCAGCGGGGCGAGCCCGGCGATCCCGGCATACAGGCAGTCGCGGTCCCCCGCCGGCCCTGCATCCTCCCAACCGTCGGTCACTGACTCGGGGAGCCACGGCCCCTCAGCGTCACGAACGTGATCCAGGACCCACACCCAAGCAGCCTCGGCGACCTCACGGTACGCGTCCGTCGTCACCACGCTCACGCTACTCGTGAGCCGCGCTTGACTTCCATGAGCCGGCAAGGCGAGCCCGCTCATCGGCGGGTCCGGTAACCGACGCGCCGACAGGCGGCGGAAAGACTGTGAGGATCGCCAACGCAGCCAACGCAGCCAAGGCCCGCGGCTCGCTGTGGGGGCGTGGAGGCAGGGGTGGTCAGGCCGACTGATCGGGACTAGTTTGCAAGAGAAGCGGCTCGGGCACTTCCCGACCCCAAGGAGTAGCCATGCTGAACGACAGCAAGGTCACCGCCAACGTCCCAGCCGCGGACCTCGAACGAGC
>JBDSPC010000117.1:0-6289 GCA_039914485.1 Nocardioides sp. | reverse complement strand
CCGCGACCTCACCGTCCACCTCGTCGAGCGCTACGGCGACGAGGTGGTCGAGCAGTGGTCCTTCGAGGTGTGGAACGAAGCCAACCTCGAGGTGTTCTGGTCCGGGCAGCCCGAGGACTACCTCAAGCTGTACGACGTCACCGCGGCTGCCGTCCGCGAGGTCGACTCCCGTCTCGTCGTCGGTGGCCCGTCGTCCGCCGCCGCCGGCTGGGTGGAGGAGCTGCTGGCGCATGCCGAGAAGTCGGGCGCGCCCGTGGACTTCGTCTCCACCCACACGTACGGCGCCCCGCCGCTGGACTTCCGGCCGATGCTCGCGCGTCACGGTCGCGAAGGCACTCCGATCTGGTGGACGGAATGGGGCGTCACCCCGACCCACTTCAACGAGGTCAGCGACGCCGTCTTCTCGGGCGCCTTCCTGCTCCGCGGCATGAAGTCGGCGATGGGCCGGATCGAGTCGCTGGCCTACTGGGTCGTCTCGGACCACTTCGAGGAGCTCGGCCGACCGCCGGAGCTGCTCCACGGCGGCTTCGGGCTGCGCACCGTCGGCGAGCTGCGCAAGCCCCGCTGGTGGGCACTGGCCATGATGGAACGGCTCGGCACCAACCGCCTCGCGGTGTCGGCGTCGGGAGACGGCGGCGGGTCACTGGTCGAGTCCGTCGCGGCCTCGACCGACGACGGCGAGGTCTCGGTCCTGCTGTGGAACCTCACCCTCGACCAGAGCAAGGCGGCCGGGTCCGCCGCTCTCGGTCGCGATGTCGCGGTGGAGGTGCGTGGCCTCGCCGCCGGTGCGGCGTACACGCTGCGCCACGACCGTGTGGACGAGGGCCACTCGAACGTGGCCTCCACCTGGGCGCGCCTGCGCGAGCCCGAGCAGGCGTGGCCGACCGATGCGCAGTGGGAGACCCTGCGCGCGGCCGACGAGCTCGCCCGGCTCGAGCCGGACCGGGTCGTGACCGCCGACGAGTCCGGTCTCGTCACGATCGACGTCGTGCTCCCGATGCCGTCCATGAGCCAGGTGACGCTGGTCCCGGTGGACTAGCAGAGGCGGACCGGCGACCAAGGGTGCCGCTGCGGCCGACCACGATCGCTGTCATCCCTCGACCTGGTGGCGGAGCACGCGCATGGTGCGGGCCAGAAGCGCCGAGTCGTCATCGGCTCGGGTCGCCACCATGAGCTCCATCCGGGCGCGGCTGGCGAGCGGCCGGTAGACGGCGCCGGCCACGACCAGCTCGGAGACCGGCTCCGGCACGATCGCGACGCCGAGCGCGGCCGCCACGAAGGTGACCAGCGTCGAGGTCTCGGCCACCTCGTGGCGGATCGCCGGCTCGAAGCCCGCGTCGCGGCACAGCGCCGACACGGCGTCGTACATCGCGGAACGCCCGTGGCCGGTGTGCACGATGAGGTCCTCGTCGCGCAGGTCGGCCACGCGCACCTTGCTGCGGCCTGCCAGGCGGTGTCCCTCGGGCAGCGCGACGACGTACTTCTCCTCCCGCAACGGGCTCACCGTGATGTCGGAGTCCTCGGAGAGCTCACGAAACGGCCTCAGCAGCGCCAGGTCGATCGACCCGTCGCGCAGGGCGTCGAGCTGGTCGGGGCTGAGCATCTCGCCGCGGAACGCGAAGTCCACCCCGGGCAGCTGCTCGCGCAGTGCGCGGGCGAGGGCGGGCAGGAGGGAGTACGTCGCCGAGCCGACGCACCCGATGACCAGCCGGCCCTCGAGGCCGCTGCCGATCCGCACGGCTTCGTCGCCGGCGGCATCGACCGCCTGCAGGATCGCCCGGACCCGGACTAGGTAGGCCTCCCCCGCCGGCGTCAGGTCGACACGGCGCGTGGTCCGTTGCAGGAGCGTGACGCCGAGCTCGTCCTCGAGCTGCTTGATCTGCTGGGACAACGGCGGCTGCGCCATGTGCAGCTTGTGCGCGGCGCGACCGAAGTGCTTCTCCTCGGCGACGGCCTGGAAGTAGCGCAAGTGACGGAGCTCCATCGATCAAGACTCCCACGATATTGATCACAGAGAAATGGATACTTCCGAATATTGGTCGCACCCCTTAGCGTCGAGGCATGCCCGACATCGTCATCTGTGAACCGATCCGCACGCCGGTGGGCCGCTACGGCGGCGCCTTCACCTCGCTCTCCGCGGTCGACCTCGCGTCGCACACCCTGCGCGAGCTCGTGACCCGCACCGGCCTGGGCGAGGGCGACGTCGACGACGTCATCCTGGGCAACTGCTACCCCAGCGGCGAGAACCCCGCGATCGGCCGCATCGCGGCCCTGGACGCTGGCCTCGGCACCGGTGTGCCCGGTCTTCAGCTCGACCGTCGCTGTGGCTCGGGGCTCCAGGCGGTCCTGTACGCCGCCTCGCAGATCGCCAGCGGTGCGGGCAGCGTCATCGTGGCCGGCGGAGTCGAGTCGATGTCCAACGTCGAGCACTATGCCCTCGGTCTGCGCACCGGCATCCGCAGCGGCGGCGTCGAGCTGATGGACCGCCTGGTCCGGGCCCGCGAGACCGCCGGCGGCAAGGACCACCCGGTCCCCGGCGGCATGCTGGAGACGGCCGAGAACCTGCGTCGCGACTACGGCATCTCCCGCGAGGAGCAGGACGAGCTCTCCGTGCGTTCCCAGCAGCGAGCCGGCGCCGCCCACGAGGCCGGCAAGTTCGCCGACGAGCTCGTGCCGGTCACCGTCCCCGGGCGCCGCGGCAAGCCCGACGTGGTCGTCGACCGCGACGAGCACCCCCGCCCCGAGACCACCCTCGAGCAGCTCGCCGCCCTGCGGCCGGTCCGCGAGAAGATCGACGCCGAGTCGACCGTCACCGCCGGCAACGCCAGCGGCCAGAACGACGGCGCCGCCATGTGCGTCGTCACCACGCGCGAGGAGGCCGAGCGCCGTGGGCTGCGCCCCCTGCTCGCCCTCAGGTCGTGGGCGGTCGCCGGCGTCGGTCCCGAGGTCATGGGCATCGGCCCGGTCCCGTCGACCGCCGCAGCACTGGAGCGCGCCGGTCTGACGCTCGACGAGATCGACGTGATCGAGCTCAACGAGGCCTTCGCCGCCCAGGTGCTCGCCTGCCTGCGCGAGTGGAAGGTCGACGCCACCGATGAGCGGCTCAACCCCAACGGCTCCGGCATCTCGCTCGGCCACCCCGTCGGCGCCACCGGCGCCCGCATCCTGGCCACGCTGGCCCACGAGATGCAGCGTCGCGAGGCGCGCTACGGGCTCGAGACCATGTGCATCGGCGGCGGCCAGGGGCTGGCCGCGATCTTCGAGCGGGTGGCCCCATGATTCACCCCAGACGAATGCTCACTTCGTTCCGCTTCGCCCGGGGACCCCGAAAATGACTGCCGTCGCCGTCCACCACGTCGTCACCGGCCCCTCGGATGCGCCGGTCGTGGTGCTGTCCAACTCCCTTGGCTCGACGCACACGATGTGGGACGCCCAGGTCGACGCGCTTTCCGAGCACTTCCGAGTCGTTCGCTACGACACCCGCGGCCACGGCGGCTCGCCGGTGCCGGCCGGCCCCTACGACATCGACGCCCGCAACCCCGAGCGCGTCGACCGACTCGTCGTGCTCTGCACGGGCGCCCACCTCACTCCCTCCAGTGCGTGGACCGATCGCGCCGGCAACGTCCGCGCCAACGGCTCCGAGTCCGTCGCGGAGGCCGTCGTCGCCCGCTGGTTCACGCCCGGCTTCCTCGACGCCAACCCCGACGTCAAGGCGAGCTGCGAGGCCACGGTCGCGGCCACGCCGACCGAGGGCTACGCGTCCTGCTGCGAGGTCATTGCGGCCATGGACCTGCGCGCCGATCTACCCACCATTTCCGCGCCCACCCTCGCGATCGCCGGCGCCGACGCCCCTGCCACCCCGCCGCCGCACCTCGCTGCCATCGCTGACGCTGTCCAGGACGGCCGGCTCCTCGTCGTACCGCAAGCTGCCCATCTTGCCAACGCGGAGCAGCCCGCGACCATCACCCCGGAGATCATCGCCCACCTGACCGGAGCATCTTCATGAGTCTCGACAAAGTCGTCCCGAGTGCCGCGGAGGCCGTGGCCGACATCAAGGCCGGATCGAGCCTGGCGGTCGGCGGTTTCGGGCTCGTGGGCATCCCCTGGATCCTGATCGGGGCGCTGCTCGACCAGGGCGCCGACGACCTGACCGTCGTGTCCAACAACTGCGGCGTCGACGGCGCCGGGCTCGGTCTGCTCCTCGAGTCGCGCCGGATCAGCCGGGTGATCGCGTCCTACGTCGGGGAGAACAAGGAGTTCGCGCGGCAGTACCTCTCCGGTGAGCTGACCGTCGAGCTCACTCCTCAGGGCACGCTGGCCGAACGGATGCGCGCCGGCGGTGCGGGGATCGGCGCCTTCTTCACGCCGACCGGGGTCGGCACGATGGTCGCCGAGGGCGGGCTGCCCTGGCGCTACCACCCCGACGGGGCCGTCGCGCTCGCGTCGGAGCCCAAGGAGGTGCGCACCTTCAACGGCACCGAGATGGTGCTCGAGGAGTCGATCGTCACCGACGTCGCGCTGGTGCGTGCCGCCAAGGTCGACCGCGCCGGCAACTGCGTCTTCTACGCCTCGGCCCGCAACTTCAACATCCCCGCTGCCATGGCTGGCCGGCTGACGATCGTCGAGGCCGAAGAGGTCGTCGAGGTCGGCGAGATCGGGCCGGACGAGGTCCACCTGCCCGGTGTCTTCGTCCAGCGGATCGTCGAGCTGACCCCGGAGCAGGCGACGAACAAGGACATCGAAAAGCGCACCACCCGCCCCCGTGAGGAGATCTCAGCATGAGCTGGACACGCGACGAGATGGCCGCGCGTGCGGCGCTCGAGCTGCACGAGGGCGAGTACGTCAACCTCGGCATCGGCCTGCCGACACTGATCCCGGGCTTCCTGCCGGCCGACTCGACCGTGACCCTGCATGCCGAGAACGGGATCCTCGGCGTCGGCCCCTTCCCCTACGATGACGAGGTCGACCCCGACCTGATCAACGCCGGCAAGCAGACGGTCACCGTGCTGCCCGGGTCGTCCTACTTCGACTCGTCCCTGAGCTTCGCGATGATCCGCGGCGGCCACATCGACACCGCCGTGCTCGGCGGGATGCAGGTCTCGATGGCCGGCGACCTGGCCAACTGGATGGTGCCCGGCTCGATGGTCAAGGGCATGGGCGGCGCGATGGACCTGGTCAGCGGCGCGCGTCGCGTGATCGTGCTGATGGAGCACGTCTCCAAGAGCGGCGCCCACAAGCTGGTGGCGGACTGCAGCCTGCCGCTCACCGGCCGCCGCGTCGTGGCCCGCGTGATCACCGACCTCGGCGTCCTCGACGTCGCCGGTGACGCGTTCGGGCTCGTCGAGCTCGCGCCCGGTGTGACGGTCGAGGAGATCACCGAGAAGACCGGTGCGCCGGTCCGGGTCCCGGTCGGCGTCTGACCCGAACTACTCGGTCCCAGCCCTGGCAGCGCCTTCGCTCAGCAGGAGCTGCGCCGCCGTGTAGGTGGCCATCACGGCCGACTCCATCCAGTGCGGCGGGTTCCTCAACAAGAACATCCGGGTGCCGAGAATCGTGTCCGAGAGCATGAACAGGCCGGCGCCGGCCATGGTCACGCGTCGGGCGGACTTCGTCGGCGACTCAAGCTGGGTCGACGCCGCAACGGTCGAGGCGAGCATCGCCGAGTAGATCGCGATCGTGGGACCGAGGCGCTTGTCCTGGCGGGCGGCGCCGAACACCATCCCCGGCGCGGTGGTCGCCCACAGCGCGGCAACAGCCTTCGGTCCCGGGCGGCGGGTGTGGCTCCGGTTGGCCAGGAACCCACTGATGTACGCCGCGTGCCCCACGCCGAACGAGGTGCTGCCGACGAGGAAGTCCTGCGGTCGATCGCCCATCAGAGCCAGGTCGCCGCCCCAACCGCATGCCTGGGCGATCAACGTGCTGGTCCTCAACGGTGAGCTCGCGGCCTTCGGGTCGGTGACCAGGGAGGCCATCAACGTCGGCATCAGGAGCGGCTTGGTGAGCACTCGCGCCCTGTGGTGCGTCGGGTTCGCGGAGCCGGAGAGCCATGAGTCGGCTGCGGCGATCGCGACGTAGACCAGCTTCAGCTTGGTCGAGGAGAGGAGTGAGAGCACCAAGAGAATCTACCGCCGCGTGGACCTCAGCACCGGCAGCTTCACCACGGGTGACGACGGCCGCTTCGAGATCCACACGGTCCAGCCCGCGCCGTACCAGATCCCGACCGACGGCTCCTGCGGCAAGCTGATCAAGGCGGCCGGCTGGCACGCCTGGCGTCCGGCCCACCTGCACG
>JBDSPC010000094.1:0-21002 GCA_039914485.1 Nocardioides sp. | reverse complement strand
GCTGAGGATGGGATCAGAACGTCGAGCGAAAGGTGCGCGTCGCCCCTGAGGATCAGCACGCTGGCCCACACCACGAAAACGCTGAGCATGGCGAGTTGGATGACCAGGAACAACTTGTTCATCCGGGCCGTCACTGAGACGCCCATGATGTTGATGATCGCCGTCGCCGCAACGAACAGGATCACCCAGATCCAACCCGGCACGAACGTGACGAGGGAGGCCATGGCGAGGGAGGCAAAGACACAGAGCAGAGCCGGGAGGAGCAAGTAGTCGAGAAGTATCGCCCACCCCGAGATGAAACCGATGAAGGTTGAGGTTCCCAGCCGGACGTAGGAGTACACCGAGCCAGCGACGGGGAACTGCAATGCCATCTCGCGATAGCTCAGGGCGCTGAATGTCATGACGAGCGCGGTGATGACGTACACCGCTCCAGCGGCCCCCACCGAAAGGTTGTAGACGACACCGAAGACCGAGATCGGCGCGATCGGCACCATGTAGATGAGGCCGTAGATGACGACGTCCGCCAAACTGAGAGACCGCGAAAGCTCGGGCTTGTAGCCCAGTTCCGACAGCCTCGCGTTCTCAGTGTCCATCTGTTCTCCTGCGACCACTTTCGCATCAGTTTGGTCAGTCATGGCGGTGTACCTTCCGGAGCTGTCGAAGCTCGATGTCTGCAGCCGTTCGTGCCCGAGTCAGAAGGGCGATGGAGAGCACCTAGGGCTGAAGTGCCTTGGTCTCAAAGTCTCGGTGTGCCCAAGGACGTCATCAATCCGTATTTATGCGGATGGCGCGGCGCCGCATGTGTCCAGACGCCCGCGGCTGACCTCGGGGAACCAGCTGGATTGGCGGCGACGCGGCGGCCTGTTTCTGCTCGACGCTTGCCGCACTCGTGTTGGAGCCGCTTGGCGTAAGACCAAGGCCGCGAGGCGGTACTCGCTGTCGTTGGCCAGGTCGCGAGCATCGGTCCGCTCATCGCCCCAAGTGGTCACCTAGACGATCGAGCCGAAGGTCTCTCCACGGGCGATCCGCATGCAGCGGTGTACGTCGATCAGGAGCGTCGCCGGGTACTACAACCCAGGTGGTGCCGATTCTGGCTTTGCACTGACAGGGCCAGCCGCGACTCAGCGAACACGTCAATGCTGACCACCTAGCCACAAGGCGGCGGAATGCCGCGAGCCCGCCCGAATGATTCCTAGCGTTCGCTCTGCTCGTCGGCATCGCTAGCATTTGTGCCATCACGCATGGAGGGATCGCGCGGCTGATAGCGCAGGTGGCAGCCGGGCCCGGATCGAAGCGAGCGATTGAGGCAGTACCTGGCGTCGCACTTGGATGGACGCGAAGTCGGTGACTTCGGCGTTTACCAGGTGCGTACCCATACGCAGTGCTCCGAGCGCTGCAGATCCTCGATGGCCTCGGCGGACAGGGGCTCCGACGCGTCGGTGATCACGTAGCCGAGATGATCCCTGGTCGACAAGTGCTGACCGATCACATTGTCGCCAGCGTCGGCGAATACCGCGTTGAGGCTGGCGAGCACTCCAGGAACGTTGTGGTGGAGCAAGCCCAGCCGGTACCGAGCCTTCAGCGAGGGCGGGAGGACCTGCGGAAGATTGACCGACAACGCCGTGCTCCCTTGAAGGGCGAAACCGGCCAGCTTCTCCGCCACGAACCGACCGATCTCCTCCTGTGCCTCCTGCGTCGATCCGCCGACATGAGGCGTCAGGATGACGTTGTCGAGGCCGCGCAGCACGGACTCGAACGTCTCGCCCTGAGCCTTCGGCTCGACCGGGAACACATCGACCGCCGCACCCGCGATGTGGCCAGACTCGACATGGCTGCGCAACGAGTCGTAGTCCACCACCATGCCCCGCGAGGCGTTGATGAACAGAGCTCGTGGCTTCATGGCTGCGAACTCATCGGCACCGAAAAGGCCTGCGTTCCCAGGCCGGCCGTCGACATGAAGGCTGACCACGTCGGCGGTGTCGAGCAGCTCTGCGAGCGACGCCATGCGGCGAGCGTTCCCGTGGGCTGGGCGATCCGCCTTGTCGTAGAAGATGACCCGCATCCCGAGCGCTTCAGCAACGTTCGACAGCTGAGTGCCGATGTTGCCGTACCCCACGATCCCCAGCGTCCGGCCCCGTACCTCGTGACTCCCTCGTGCTGACTTGTCCCACACGCCGTCGTGCATCCGTTGGGTCTTCTCCGGCAGCCGCCGGGCCAGCGCGATGATCTCGCCGATCACGAGCTCGACCACACTTCGCGTGTTCGAGTACGGCGCGTTGAACACACCGACGCCCCGCTCCGAAGCCGCGACCAGGTCGACCTGGTTGGTGCCGATACAGAAGCAGCCAATCGCTTCCAGGGCGGGAGCGGCCTCCAGGAGCCGCTTGCTCACCGTCGTGTTGGATCGGATCCCCAGCAGCTGGACGCCGTTGAGCGACTCGATCAACTCAGCCTCGGGTAAGGCTCCCGAGCGCACGTCCACCTCGTAGCCACGGGACCTCAAGACCTCCACGGCCGTCGGGTGGATGTTCTCCAGGACCAAAGCCTTCATGTCGACACGGTATGACAGTGGGGCGAGCCATCAGATACCGGTTTACGCACAGGGCCGTACGCGGCCCACCTCTCTGCCCGAACCGGCCTCAACACACGACGAGTTGTTGCATTCACGCACTCCCCGACACGTTCCGAGAGGAGGGTGTGTCGCGCTGACGCGGCGCTTCGACGCTGGCCACTCCCCCGTCCCGGAGTCTTGACTTCCCACCACGCTAAGCGGACATGATCAACTTGCGGCAGATCGTCCAGGGCCGCGTTCCATGTTCGCCGTGATGACCGAGACTCTGGAAGTCGGCGCCGATCGTCAGGGTCAGGTTGTCGGGGTCGTGCTGGACATGGCTGCCCGAATGCACGCACGTGAGCCAGCTCGAGGCGTCTACTGTGCCATTGCTGTGGCAGTGATTCTCATGCACCACCGTCGGTGACCATCGTCGCTCGCCACGTTTCCGCAGGTCAGACGCTTGCACCATGTATGACCACCAACGGTCATCCCCCCGGGGACTCTTCCCGGCCTACAGGCCAGCCCAGCTGCGTGCGCTCGCCGACGGCGGCCATCCATGACAGGGAGTACGGCGCATGCCCGCCCTCGTGGCGCCACGGCTGGTAGTGGTCGCTCACCATCACGGTGTCGAGGCCCAGCTCGTCGGCGAGCACGGCATACTCCACGAGCTTCCGCGGCGCGAACTGCTCGGCGGACACCTTGTAGCCGATCTTCATCGGACGGTCCTGATCATCTTCTTGTTGACGAACTCCTCCATGCCGAAGCGGCCCAGCTCGCGGCCGAAGCCGGAGCGTTTGATGCCACCGAAGGGGAGCTCGACACCCTCGGCGCCGACGCCGTTGACGAAGACCATCCCGGCGTCGATCGCGTCAGCGACCCGCGACGCCTGCTCGGCGTCGGTGGTGAAGACGTAGGAGCCGAGTCCGTAGGGCGTGTCGTTGGCGATGCGTACGGCGTCCGCCTCGTCCGCGGCACGGAACACCATCGCCACCGGGCCGAACAGCTCTTGGCGGTATGCCGCGCTCTCGGGGTTGATGTCGCTGAGGACGCCGTTGGGGAAGAAGGCCCCGTCCCGCTCCCCCGCAGTGGTCAGCTTCGCGCCGTCGGCTACCGCGTCCTGGACCTGCTTCTCCAGGCCCTCGGCGGCGGCTAGCGAGGACAGCGGTGCGCCGGCGCTGGTGGCGAGGAGCTTGTCGGTGAACCGGGTCACGAAGTCGTCGTACAGCTCATCGACGACCACAAACCGCTTGCCGGCGTTGCAGGCCTGGCCGACATTGGAGATCCGCGCCTCGACCGCTGCCTCCACCGTCGCGTCGAGGTCGTCGGTGGAGAACAGGATGAAGGGGTCGGAGCCGCCGAGCTCGAGGACGCACTTCTTGAGGTGGCGGCCGGCGATCTCGGCGACCGCGGCGCCAGCTCGCTCGGAGCCGGTCAGGGACACGCCCTGGATCCGGGGGTCGGCGATTGCGTCGGCGATTTGCTCATTGGTGGCATAGACGTTGACGTAGGCGCCCTCGGGGAAGCCCGCGTCGAGGAAGATCTGCGCCTGCAGGGCCGCCGAGCGTGGGCACTGCGGAGCGTGCTTGAGCACTATCGTGTTGCCGGTCGCCAGGTTGGGGCCGGCGAAGCGGGCCACCTGGTAGACGGGGTAGTTCCACGGCATGATCCCGAGGAGCGGGCCGACGGGGCCACGGCGGACGACGGCGGACCCCTCGCCGCCCAGCAGGTCGATCTCCTCGTCGGCCAGGAACGCCTCGGCGTTGTCGGCGTAGAACCGGTAGATCGCTGCGGAGAACATCACCTCGCCCAGCGCATCAGGCATGACCTTGCCCATCTCCTCGTTCATCGCCGTCGCGAGCTCCTGCTTGCGCTCGTCGTGGAGCTCGGCCACGCGACGGACCAGGGCCGCGCGCTCCGCCACCGTGCTCGTGCGCCCCCAGGAG
This sequence comes from Nocardioides sp., assembly GCA_039914485.1. Lineage (GTDB taxonomy): Bacteria > Actinomycetota > Actinomycetes > Propionibacteriales > Nocardioidaceae > Nocardioides. Next base: position 16,505 of record JBDSPC010000094.1, on the reverse strand, counting down.
TCGAACGCCGCCGCAGCGGACGCCACGGCACCCGCGACCTCGGCGTCGGTCGCGGTCGGGAAGGTGGCGGTCACCTCGCCGGTGGCGGGGTTGCGTACGGCGTACTCGGTCATGGAATCTCCTTTTGGTGGTGAAGGGTCAGGCGTCGAGGTTCACGGTGACACGGGGGTCGAAGCCGACGGTGCCTGGGTCGACCACGCACGAGCCGCCGTCGACCGGCAGCACGACGCCGTTGACGTAGGACGCCGCGTCGGAGAGCAGCCAGCACACGGCGTGCGCAATCTCGCCCGGACCTGCCGCCCGTCGTTGCGGGACCATCGCGGTGGCCAGGCGGTAGGCCTCGTCGGCTGAGATGCCGCGTCCGGCGCCGAGCTCGGCCATCTCCATGTCGGCCATCTCGGTTGCGGTCCAGCCGGGGCAGATCGCGTTGGAACGCAGTCCATCAGGGCCGTGGTCGACGGCGAGCGACTGCATGAGGAGCAGCAGCCCTGCCTTGCTGGCGGAGTAGGCGGCCATGCCGTCGCTGGCCCGCAAGGCGGCGACGGAGGACACGGCGACGACCGCGCCACGGGCGGCGAGCAGATGCGGCAGCGCGGCACGGACGAGAAGGAAGGGCGAGGTGAGGTTGACCCGGAGCGTCTCGTCCCACTGCTCCGGGGTGACCACGTCGACCCGCCCGACGTGGATGATTCCGTGGTTAATGACGAGTCCGTCGAGCCGGCCGAACGTCGCGAGCGTCTCGTCGACGACCTTCGCGACACCCGCCTGCTCACTGACATCGGAGACCACCACGTAGGCCCCGGTCTCCTCGGCGACTGCGCGCAGCGGCGTCTCGCGGCGCCCGCAGATCACCACTTGGTCGCCGGCGGAGGCGAACTGGCGGGCCACGGCCGCCCCGATGCCGGTGCCGCCTCCGGTGACGAGGACGACCTTGCTCGGTGAGGAGCTCATCGCGGCGACCTGGCCACCCGGTCGAGGAAGTAGTCGACGAGCGCGGCGGCCCGGACCCGGACGTCCGGGTCGAGGGAACGGACGTGCTCCAGCAGCACGTCCGGGTCGAGTCCCCGGTCCCGTGCATCCCGCGCGCCCCCGTCGTCGAGCCATCCGGCGAGGCCGTCCGCATCCACCTCGGGGTGGAACTGCACGGCGAGGTTGCGCCGGAGCACGAATGCCTGCGGTGCTGCGGCGTTGGCGCCGACGACGGTCGCGTCTGCGGGAGGGATGAACCGGTCGTGGTGCCACTGGGTCCAGATCCCGGCCACGGCAGGGACGCCCGCGACGACGTGCGGCCCGATCTCCGGTGCAGGGGAGGGCACGACTTGGCCGCCGTGCGCCTGGGCCAGCAGCTGCCCGCCGAAGCAGATGCCGAACACGGGGACACCGGCGTCGTCGGCCGTCTGCATCAGCTTCATCTCCGGTGCCACCCACGACGCGACCAGGTCGCTGTAGGCGCTGTAGCGCGCGCCCAGCACGAGGACCGCGTCGTAGTCGCGTGGATCGGGGTAGTCGAGGTTGACGCCGGGGTCGGCGAAGCGGTCCGGAGGTACGACCTGTAGCTCCTCCGCGTCGTACCCGCGCTCGGCGAAGCGCCGCCCGATCGGTCCACTCGACAGGTAGTCGTGGCCGATGACCAGCAGCCGCTTGGTCGGTGCGCCCATCAGGACATCGCCTCCGCACGCTTCATGACGTCCTTGCAGAACGCCTCCATCTCGGACTTGTCGTTGATGTACATCGACGGCTTGATGCACATGGTGGTGAAGCCCTGCTCAAGCTGTTCGGGGATGGAGTCCATCGACGCAGCGAGGTCGGCCGGCGAGTGGTCGTCGGGGAAGGAGTAGCGCACCCCTCCGACCATCTCGAGATCGGCGATGTCGCGACCTGCGGCCGTGAGCGCGTCGCGAACGGTCTGCAGTTCTCCGGCAGTCGGGCGGCCGAGCGGGTGGAAGCCGTGACCGTACTTGACCAACCGTTCGAGGACCGGGCCGTTCGGCTTCTGTCCACCGAACCACATCCGCAGGCCGTCGGGTCGAAAGGTCTTCGGCTCGAGGTAGATGTCCTCGAAATCGAAGTAGTGGCCGTGGTGGGTGGCCGGTGACTGTTCGAACACGAGCTTCATGACCTCGAGCTGTTCGCTGAGGATCCTGCCGCGCTCGCGGAACGGGACGCCCATGGCGTCGTACTCGTCCTTGCTCCAGCTCACGCTCGGCTGGACGACCAGGCGGCCCTCCGAGATCAGGTCGAGGGTCCCGAGCTCGCGGGCGAGCATCAGCGGATGCCGCAGTGGGGCTAGCACCGCGGCGCCGACCAGGCGGATCCGCTCGGTGACGCTGGCGATCGCGGAGAACAGCATGAGCGAGTTCGGCCAGGGCATCAGCGGATCCTGGTTGCCAGGCATCGCGTAGTCACGCGGGTTGCCCATGACGCCCTTGTCGCTGGCATCGGGGCCGAGGACGACGTGCTCGGAGATCATCACCGAGTCGAAGCCGGTGTCCTCGGCGATGCGGGCCCAGGTGACCAGGTCGTTCAGGTTGCGGCCGTCGGTCAAGGTCCAGTTCTCGCTGAGGATCATCAGCATCCGGGGCGTTGGCACGGTTCCTCCGTCGGGTCGGCGGGTACGCCGGTCAGTGGGTGTTGGACAGGTCGGGCTTGCGGACGCCGCGGAACTCCCAGTCGCCGCCCTTGGCGGTCGAGAGCACCTCTTCGCTCTCGGTGGGCTGGGCACCGACGTCGCTGCGGATCGCGGTTGGGCCCTCGACGATGTGGTTGCGCAGGGTGCCGAGGCCCTCGACCTCCACTTCTACGACGTCTCCGGGGTAGACGGTGCGCGAGATGGCAGGTGTGCCCGACATCAAGATGTCGCCGGGCTGCAACGTGATGGTGCGCGCGATGTCGGCGACGAGGTAGTGCATGTCCCACTTCATCTCGTTGGTGTTGCCGTCCTGGCGCACCTTGCCGTTGACGATCGTGCGGATGCGCTTGTCGTGGAAGTCCCAGCCCTCCACGATGCCTGGTCCGATGGGGCACAGCGTGTCGGCGCCCTTGACTCGCAGCATGGAGCCGGAGTCGGTGTCGCGGAAGTCGTGCAGCCCGTAGTCGTTGCCGACCGAGTAGCCGCGGATGTAGTCCCCCGCCTGCTCGGGCGAGATGTTGCGGGCGGTGCGGCCGATCACGATGGCGATCTCGCCCTCGTAGTTCAGCCACTTGCAGCCCTCCGGCCGGACCACCGCCGCGTCGTGCGCCGTGAGGGCCGAGACGGGCTTGTGGAAGTAGGTGGGCGCCGGGGGCAGCGTCGTCAGCATCTCCTCCACCCGCGAGGAGTAGTTGAGGTGGACGCAGATGATCTTGCTCGGGCTGACCGGCGGCAGATGCGTGGCATCGGCGATGGCCACAGTGCGGCCGTCGCCGGCGACGAGGGTCTCGCCGTCACGTCGTACATCGACCGCGTTGCCGTCGAGCAGGATCCGGCGGTACTCGCGAAGTTCGGACATGGTGATGGTTCCTCTCAACCGGCAGCCGGTACGTCAGCACCGGGCGCAGAGATCTGGCGGACGTAGTCCGGGTCGGTCGGGGTGGTGTGAGGCGCGGGGAAGCCGGCCTCGGGGCGGTCGAACCAGAGGTGCACCTGGCCAGTGCCGATCGAGTTCTCGTACTCGCCGTACTGCCGGCCAGGAGCCGTGCAGTCGGCCTCGCCCAGGGCGCCGATCATCATCAGGTAGTGCTGGAAGCGGGCCTCTGGCTTGAACCGGTAGAACTCCGGCATGGTGGCCAGCACCCGGGCGTGGTCGCCCTGCTTGAACCACTCGATCCGTTCAGCATCCGCGGCAGCTGCCTCAGGTGTGAAGATGTGCTCGGCACCGGCCGCCTCGTGGTCGCGCAGCTGGCGCAGCGACCAGAAGGTGTGCGACATCGCGCCGGAGGCGATGAGCAGCACCTTGCGGTCGGACTCCGCGATCGCCGCGCCCAACGCCCGTCCGAGGCGCAGCGCGTCCTCGCCATCGGCGGTCTGGCAGACCCCGATCGAGATCCACTTCTTGTCAGGGAGGCCCCGGCCGAGGAACTCCCACACGTTCGTGGTCGCGTAGAAGATCGGCAGGCAGTCGTCGTCGATCGCGTTGATCCACGTCGAGTTCTCGGGCGCCTTGCTCGCGATGAGGTGGGCCAGATCTGGGTCGCCCTCGAAGTCGTAGGGCCGCTGTGACATCCCGCGCGGCAGCTCCTCAGAAGTGAACAGGCCCGAACGGCGGCCCTGGGCGGTGACGACCCACTCGACCGTGGTCGCCCAGTGTGAGTCGAGGACGACGACCGTGTCGTAGTCGACGACGTCGAAGACTTCACGCCGCAGCTGCTGCAGCCCCGCGACGAGGGTGAAGTCCTCGCCGTCGTTGAGCTCACGCCGGATCTCCTCCGGAAGCACGATCGTGGGGACGTGCGCGATCAGACCTGCGCCAACGACCTCTCCCATCAGGAATCCTCTCCATCGGTGTCTGCCCAGCCACCCGGGGAGAACACGCTGTTCTTGATATCGGTGTAGAAGTCGAAGGACCAGATGCCGCCCTCGCGGCCGATGCCGGACTTGCCGTTGCCACCAAAGGGGGCGTTCAGGTCGCGGACGAAGAAGCAGTTGACCCAGACGGTTCCGGCGTCGAGTGCGGCCGACACCCGCTCGGCGCGGTCCTTGTCGCCGGTGACGATCGTGGCGGCGAGCCCGAAGGGCGTGTCGTTGGCCTTGGTCACCGCCTCCTCCTCGGTCTCGAAGGTGTTGATCGTGACGACCGGGCCGAAGACCTCCTCGGTCATGATCTCCGAGTCGTCGCGGGCCCCTACCAGGATCGTCGGACGGTAGTAGAGGCCACCGAGCTCGTCGTTGGGGCCGCCGCCGAGAAGCGCCTCGGCGCCGTCGGCAAGCGCGCGGTCCACGAAGCCGGAGACCTGCTCGAAGTGGCGCCGTGCAACGAGGGCCGCGACGTCGGTGTCCGCGTCGCGCGGGTCGCCCTGGCGCAGCTTCGACGCGCCCTCGACCACCCGTCGGGTGAACTCGTCCGCGAGGGAGGAGTGGACGTACATCCGGGCCGCCTTGAGGCAGACCTGGCCGGCGTTGTCGAACTGTTCTACGGCGATCTCGACGGCGAGGTCGAGGTCGGCGTCGTCGAAGACGAGCAACGGCGACTTGCCGCCGAGCTCGTACGAGAGCGGCACGATGTTGGTGGCGGCCGCCTTCGCGATCACCCCGGCGGTCGGGACAGAGCCGGTGAAGGCGAGCCGGTTGATGCCGGGGTGCGCTGTCAGCGGTGCTCCTGCCTCGGCACCGGTGCCCTGGACGACGTTGAAGACGCCGGCCGGTACGCCGGCCTCATGAATGATGTCGGCGAGCAGGCTCGCGGTCAGGGGCGCCCACTCCGGTGGCTTGACGACGACCGTGTTGCCCGCCGCGAGCGCCGGGCCGATCCGCCAGCTGGCCAGCATCAGCGGCGCGTTCCACGGCGTGATGATGGCGACGACGCCAGCCGGGTCGTAGCTGATCCGCTCGCGGTGGCCACGACCCGGCACCTCCATGTCGGGGTGGCCGAGCTGGTGCTCGGCGAAGTCGGCGAACGCTCGGAAGTTCATCGCCACTCGGGGCATCACGCCGCGTCGGTGCGAGCGGAGCAGGGAGCCGTTGTCGCGGGTCTCCACGACCGACAAGTCCTCGATCCGGGCTTCGATGCCGTCGGCGACGGCGCGCAGGATGTCGCTGCGCTCCTTGACGGCGAGGGCGGCCCAGGCAGGGAACGCCTCCCGAGCCGCGGCAACAGCGGCATCCACCTCGGACGCCGTACCGGCATGGATCTCAGCGAGGGGCTTCTCGTCGATCGGCGAGATGTCGGTGAAGGTGGAAGCTGACGCGACCCGCTTCCCGCCGATCCAGTGACGGGTGTCGACCTCGACGCCCTCGATGATCGCGTGGGTGGTGCTCATCGGGCGGCCTCCTGCTGCGGGGTGAGGGTCGCGAGGCTGCTGCCACCGTCCCAGACGACACCGACCTGGCGGTAGTAGCCGCCGATGATCTCGTCGACCGGCAACCGGTGCAGCTCCTCGGTCGGAGACTCGAACAGCTCGATATCGACATCGCCGGTCCAGGCCGGCCCGGCCTCGAAGGAGCTCGCGCCCGAGGCGATCAGCTCTACGTACGCATCCGGACTGCCCTTCGCGATGCCGGGATAGACCCGGTGGTGAGCCATCGGGTGGCCGTTGACGAACCCGTTGGTGGGCGACTCCTCGCGCAGCGTCAGCACCGCCTGGGCGAGGCGGCGGTCGCCGGCGGCGAGGGTCGCTCCGAAAACGCCCCCGGCAGCGACCTGCGGCGCGGCGTGGCCGAACGGGTGCGGTCGGGTCTGCCACATGGAACCGAACTTCTTGGGGTAGCCCTGGTGCATGCCACGGGCGAAGGCGAAGTCCTTGTCGACCCAGATGTAGACGCAGCGGGAGTAGGTGACACCCTCGAACGCGCAGCGGACGACGACGAACGCCTCCTTGTACTGCGAGCGGACGGGGTCCAGCAGCTCCTCGCGGCTCCCCGAGCACGACTGCCAGTCGGCCCAGATCAGTGCAACGGCACCCGGGTCCTCGGGCGCCAGCTCGAGCGGTGCCGGCAGCAGCTCCGCGACACGAGCAGGGTCAGTGCGGTACTCAACGGTCAGCAGGTCGCCGGAGTAGTGCCAGGGCGGCGACGGGATGACGGAGGACTGGCCGGTCGCGGTGCGGGGGAAGAAGAACCCCTCCATGTTGTTCATCGGGCCTCAGCTCATGTCGTGAAGGTTGGTGTGGCCGCGCATGACCACAAGGTCGTTCGGATCCGTACGATAGTCACTTCCGAGGTGAATGACCACCCTTGCGGGCAAAGTTCTCGGAGGATATTGTTCGGATCCGAACGACCCGCCTGCATGGATGGAGAAGAGCCGTGGAAAAGCCGCCGTACGTCCCGCTGGCCGAGGTGGACCTCGTCGACCTCGACCGCTTCGCCGGTCTCGAGGCGTGGGGGATGCTCGATACCCTCCGCAAGGAGGCCCCCGTCCACTTCCAGCGCGAGACCGACGGCGGCAAGGGTTTCTGGGCCGTGACCCGCCACGCCGACATCTGCGAGGTCGACAAGGACCCCGAGACGTACACGTCCACCAACTTCGTGAACCTCGAAGAGGTCGACGAAGATCTGCAGGACGAGCGCCGCTCCATCCTTGAGATGGACGGTCTGCGCCACCGGGCGTTGCGCAAGCTGATCTCGCGCGAGTTCAGCCGCCCCAACCTGATGCGCAACTACGAGACGTTGCTGCGCGACATCACGCGCACCACGGTCGACGCGGCTCTCGCGAAGGGCGAGTTCGACTTCGTGGCGGACGTGAGCGCGGACTTCCCCATCCAGGTACTGGCCCGCCTCCTCGACGTGCCGCAGGAGAAGACTGGCCAGCTCATCGACTGGGGCAACGAGATCATCGGCTTCTCCGACCCGGAGCACGCCAAGATCCTCATCTCCGACGCCGAGAGCGAACAGTACAAGCACCTGCCCTTCCGCTCCCCCGTCGCGCAGGAGGTCTTCGACTACGGCCGCGAGCTCGCCGCCGACCGCTTGGGCGGCGAGGGCACCGACCTGGTCAGCCAGCTCGTCAACAAGATCCCTGAGGATGGGCAGGCGATGTCCGCGTCCGAGTACGACAGCTACTTCCTGCTGCTCGTGGTCGCCGGCAACGAGACCACCCGGCACACGATCACCCATTCGCTGCTCGCTCTACTCGAGCACCCCGAGCAGCTCGCCAAGCTCCAGGCGAACCCGGATCTGATCCCCGACGCCGTCGAGGAGTTCCTGCGCTGGGCCTCCCCCGTCTACCACTTCCGCCGGACGGCGACTCGCGACGTCGAGCTCGGCGGTCAGCAGGTCAAGGAGGGCGACAAAGTCGTCATGTGGTTCGCCTCGGGCAACCGTGACGAGGAGGTCTTCGAGAACCCCTACGACTTCGACGTCACCCGCAGGGACGTTGACCACGTCACCTTCGGCAAGGGCAGTCCGCACCTGTGCATGGGCAACAACCTGGCCCGCATGGAGATCCGGCTCATGTTCGAGGAGCTCATCCCACGCCTGCAGTCGATCGAGCTGAACGGCGAGGTACGCCGCGTCCGCAGCAACTTCGTGAACGGCATCAAGACCCTCCCGGTCAAGGTCACCACCCGCTGACGCCTCCGGGACCACGACGAGGCCGGGCTCCCGATCGGGGCCCGGCCTCGTTGCACCTCTTCAGATTCGACGACACGCTGCCAAGTGCCCGCGTTAACCCTCGTCGGCGAGCAGCCGGCGCAGGATCTTGCGCACCTGGAGAACGGCCAGGTCGGCGGCGACGTTGACGTCTTCGCCGTAGCCGTCGCGGTCGATGACCTGCTGCATGGTCTCCAGGATTTCCCGGACCTTGACGTAGTAGGCCTCGAAGATCGGGCGCAGGGCCTCGCTCGCGTGGGCGCCGGGCGCGAAGTTGCGGCTGACCCGCCAGATGTGACGGGTGTGCCGGTCATCGACCGGCGTTACCGCGTGGGTGAAGCGGAAGACCTGCGGGCCGCCCTCTTCGGGGGGCAGGAGCACGTCCCAGCGGTCGGCCCACAGGCCGGGAGCGAGGAACGCGCCTTCTTCCCGCTGTGGGTACGGCGTCGTGGCCGACGAGCCCGAGACACTGGCCTGCCACGCGGGCATCGGCGCAGCCGGCCAGTCGCGGTGGAAGACGACCGTTGTCTCAGTGAGCTCCACCTCGAGGGCGGGCGCGACGCCGACAAGGGTCGGGGGCGAGATGACCGGGTCGACCACCGCGACATGGGTGATGTCGGCGAAGTTGTCGTGCAGCAGGCGCACGTTCGCGGCAGTCTCCCACTGCCCGCCGAACGTCTCCCAGGCGTGATCGGTCAGCCACGACGTGGGGACGGGCGGGCGGCGTTCGGCCAGCGACGGCTCGCCGAACCAGACCCACACCAGGTCGCCCTCCTCGCGCACGAGGTACGACGGCACGCGGGCGCCGTACGGCACCTGCTCCTGGGAGGGCACCCGCACGCAGGCACCGGTCCGGTCGTAGGCGAAGCCGGAGTACCCGGACACGATGGTGTCCCCTTCGACGCGGCCCAGGCTCAGCGGGTACGGGCGGTGCGCGTCCCGGTCACCCAGTGCAACGACGGCGCCCTCCGTGGTCCGGAACAGGACTACCGCGCGCTCCAGTGCCCGGGTGCCGAGCGGCTCCCGGGTAACCTCGGCAGAGGAAGCAAGGGCGTACCACGCGTTCCGCGGGTAGCCGGCGTCATGACGCACTCTCATCAGATCGCTCCCTCTCAGAGGTCCAGCGTCAGGGAGCCGGAACGGCACCGGGACACGCAGATCATCATGAACTCGTTGGATGCCTTCTCCTCCTCGTTGAGGATGGAGTCACGGTGGTCGATGTCGCCGTCCACGACTTCGGTCTCACACGTGCCGCAGACGCCCTCAAGGCACGAGCCGACGACGCTGACCCCGGCCGCCTTGCAGACGTCGTAGATCGACCTGTCGGCAGGCACCTCCAGGGTCAGGCCGGAGCGCTGCAGGACGAGCTCGAACGCGGTGCCGCCGCTGGTGTCGGAGGCCTTGGCCGAGAATCGCTCCAGATGCAGGGCACCGACCGGCCACGACGCAGCGCACCGCGCCTCGATCGCGTCGAGAAGTCCGGTGGGGCCGCAGGTGTAGACGAGTGTGTCGGGCTCCGGGCTGCCGAGCAGCGCGTCGAGGTCGGGCATCCCCGCCTCGTCTTGGGGCACCACGCTCACTTTGTCGCCGTAGACCGCCAGCTCGTCGAGAAACGCCATGGAGGCGCGGGAGCGGCCGCCATACACCAGGCGCCACTCGGCCCCTGCCGCCTCTGCGTCGGCGATCATCGGCAGCATCGGTGTGATCCCGATGCCGCCCGCGACGAAGAGATAGCGCGGCGACCTGACCATCGGGAAATGGTTGCGCGGACCGCGGACCCGGACCGTGCCGCGCTCACGGAGCTCGGCATGCACCACCTTGGAGCCGCCCCGGCTGTCGGGAGCGCGCAGCACCCCGACCCGCCACTGGGTGCTGTCGCCCGGGCTGCTGCACAGTGAGTACTGGCGGACGAGGTCGTCGCCGAGCACGAGATCGATGTGCGCGCCGGGCGTCCACGGCGGCAGGGCCGAGCCGTCGGGCGCTGCCAGCGTGAGTGCCAGCACGTCGGTTGCCACCTCGCTGGCCGCGACGATGGTCAGGTCCGCCTCGAACTCACGGACGATGGGTTGCGTCACCACGGGATTCCCCTCACCTTCTGGCCGACCACCTCACAGGTGGTAGGCGTACTCCCGGAACTCCCAGTCGGTCACGAACTTACTGAAGCGCTCGAGCTCGTTGCGCTTGTAGGCGACGAACGTCGACACGAACGTCGGGCCGAGGATCTCGGCGAGGTCCTTGTTCTCCTCGAGCGCGTCGAGCGACGCATCCAGGCTGCTCGGCAGGCGGTCGGCCTTGGACGGGTCGTAGCCGTAGCCCTCGAGCTTGTCGGGCGGGACGAGCCCGTCGCGGATGCCGAGGTAAGCCGCAGCGAGCAGACCGGCCACCGCGAGGTAGGGGTTGGCCGACGCGTCCCCCAGACGCAGCTCCATGCGCGAGGCACGGCCGCGCTCGGGCGGGATCCTGACCATCGCGCTGCGGTTGTCGAGACCCCAGTCGACCAGCCAGGGCGCCAGGGTATCGGGTCCGAACCGCTTGTAGGAGTTGACGGTCGGGTTGCTGATCGCCGCCAGTGCCGGTGCGTGCGCGAGCACGCCGGCGATCGCGGAACGCGCCGTGTCGGAGAGACCGTCGGCGCCGTTCGGGTCGTCGAAGAGCGGCTTGCCCTCGGCGTCGAGGGTGCTGAAGTGGACGTGGAAGCCGGAGCCACCCTCGTCGTTGAACGGCTTGGCCATGAAGGTCGCCAACTTGCCGCGGCGCCGGGACAGCTCCTTGACGGCGGTCTTGAACCGGAAGGCCCGGTCGGCGGCGTCGAGGGCCTCGGAGTGCCACATGTTGATCTCGAACTGGCCGCTGGAGAACTCGTGGTTCGCGGCGACGACGTCGAGACCGTAGGCCGCGAGCTCGCGCAGCGAGGCGAGCAGGGTGTTCTCGGGGTCGCCCTTGAGGCCGGCGACGTAGACATTGCCGGTGGCTTCGCCGTACCGCTTCCAGCCGGTGGCCGAACCCTCGTCGGGCTCGAGGACGTAGAACTCGAGCTCCGGCCCCACGATCGGGCGCATGCCCAGCTCGGCGAAGCGGTCGACCACACGGCGGAGCACGCTGCGCGGGTTCTCCTCCGACAGCGATCCGTCGGGGTTGTAGACGTCGGCGATGACGTGCGCGACGCCGGGCTCCCACGGAACCGCGTGCATCGTGGCCAGGTCTGGGACGGCCACGATGTCGGGCAGCCCGGCGGAGAGCCCGCCGGCGATGTCGACGACGTCGCCCATCGGCGATGTCCCGTAGATCGAGCGGCAGAAGGCGACGCCGTCGCCGGCCGTCCGGTCGAACCGGTCGGCCAGGATGTCACGGCCGCGCTCGGTGCCGATCAGATCGCTGTAGCCCAACCTGACGACGTCAATGCCCTCGGAGCGCAGCCGTTCGGTCGTCTCGCGCAGGGCGTGCTGGTCGATGTGCTCCACAGCTCAGGCTCCGTTCGTTCCGCAGTGATCCATCATCTACCGGCTATCGGGCTGTTGTGGAGGTGGTCGTCGAATCGTTCGAGGTCGGACGCCAACGCGTCGTACACGGCCTCCTTGGACGTGCGCAGGTAGAGCGCGTAGCCGATGCCGCCCACCAGAGCGGCGACGAGCAGCCAGGGCAGCATGGTGACCGCCTTGGCGTCGGAGCCGGCGACGATCTCGAAGTGCTTGAAGGCAAGCACGACCGCGAAGCTCAGGCCAAGGAAGCCGAGCCCCGGGGCGATCAGCGTGCTGCCGAGCCGCGGGTCGCCCGCGCGCCGGAAGTGGACGACGATCGACAGAGCCGCCAGGGCCTGCAGCACAAGGATGGCCAGCGTCCCGAAGCCCAGCATGCTTGGGACCACGGTGAGGATCGGGTCGGCACCGGCGATGGCGAAGGCGACCGCGACAATGACGGCGAAGCCGGCCTGCACGCTGCTGGCGACGTACGGCGCACCGTTAGCGCTTGTCTTCGACAGCACGTGCGGCAGGATGCGGGCCCGGCCGAGGGAGAAGATGTAGCGGCTCGACGAGTTGTGGAAGGCGAGCATCGCGGCGAACAGGCTGACCAGCAGCAGCCAGACCATCACGTCGGTCAGGAACGTTCCGAGGTACTCGGCAGACAGGCTGAAGACGAGGTCGCCGGTGGCCAGGTGCTCGAGGCTGGCGCCCTGCGCGGCGGCGACGCCGGTCGCACTGACGACCGCCCACGTGGTGACACCGAGGATGACGCCGATCAGCGTGATGGCCACGTACGTCGCGCGAGGCACCGTCTTGAGCGGGTTCTTGGCCTCCTCGCTGAAGAGCGAGGTCGCCTCGAAGCCGAGGAACCCGGTGGCGGCCAGCAGCAGGCCGATGGACAGCGAGCCGGAGGTGATCGCGTCGACCGAGAAGGCTGAGAGGTCGAAGCCCGTCTGGGAAAGCACGGCGACGTCGAAGATGACGAGGATCGAGGTCTCCAGCACCAGCGAGATGCCGAGGATCTTGGAGCTGAAGTCGACCCCGCGCAGCGCCATCAGGTAGCAGACCGCCATCGAGAGCAGGCCCCAGAACAGCCACGGCAGGTCGAGGCCGGTCTTGTCGGCGATCACGATCGTCATGAAGAAGCCGCTGGTGCCGATCGTGCCGACGACGAAGAAGTTGTAGCCCAGCATCGCGATGAAGCCGGCCGCAAGTCCCGCAGGACGCCCAAGGCCCTTCACGACAAAGGCGTAGAAGCCGCCCGCGTTGACCAACTCGCTCGACATCTTCCCGTAGCCGACCGCAAACAGGAGGAGCGTGACGGCCACCGCGAGAAATGCGAAGGGCGAGCCACCACCGTTGCCGAGCGCGATGGCCAGCGAGGCGACCACGACCATGCCGGTCAGTGGTGCCACAGCGGCAAGGACGAGGAAGACGATCGCCCCGACCCCCAGCGCGTTCTTGCGCAGAGTGGTGTTGACGGTGTCCGACATGGAGACTCCTTCGCTGTCGCAGCGGTCGAAGCCGCCTGGGTCTTTTGACCCCTAATGAACAGGGTCCTTTGACCCTATGAACAAGTCGTTCGGATCCGTACGATAATGCCATGTGACCCAGAGCACCATCCCCAAAAAGGAAAAAGTTTGCTTCCGAACGATCAAGATTGGCCATCGCCGTCGCACTGCCCTCAGCCTGGGACGAAGAAGTGGGTGGCTACGCTGGCGCCATGCCCGATCACCACACGCTTGAGGAGACGGAGCGCGCGATGAAGGAGCACGTCGACACGCTGCCTCTCGACTTCGCCGCTGCGAACGCGCTGTCGAGCCTTTTCCGCGCCGCCAACGCCGTGCGGACAGAGTTGACGAACCGCGTGCTCCGCAACCACGACATGACCTGGACCGGCTTCGTCGTGCTCTGGGTGGTCTGGATCTGGGACGGCATGGAGACCCGCCACGTCGCCGAGTCCGCCGACATCTCGAAGGCGACCCTCACCGGCGTGGTGAAGACACTGGAGTCACGCGGGCTGATCCTGCGCGAGGGCGATGAGAACGATCGGCGCCTGGTCCGGTTGCGGCTGACCCCCGAGGGCGTGGCGCTCATGGAACAGATCTATCCCGAATTCAACGCCGTCGAGTCTGAGATCATCGGCAACCTGTCGGGCAATAAGGTCACCACCCTCACTCGGGCTCTGCGCGACGTCGTGAAGTCCGTGGAGACGAACCACGACGTGGCCGTACAAGACGACTGATCCCGTCGGCGCGCTCGAAGAGCCCGCTTCAGGCACTCCGCACGGTGCGACGATCCTGAGCAGCGGCGACCAACGCCGCGAAAAGAGCAGCCTGGTTCGGGTCCGATGCGACGGTGTCCTCCGGGTGCCACTGCACGCCGAGGTACCAGCCCCCCGATCCCGTCCGCTCGACCGCCTCGATCACCCCGTCCGAGGCTGTCGCCACCGCCTCCAGGCCGGCGCCGAGCCGGCCGATGCCCTGGTGGTGGTAGCACGAGATCGTCGGCCGAGTGCCCACGATGCCGGCCAGACGCGATTCGGGCAGCACCTCGATCGGCTGCACCACGTGACGATGGATCCGCTCCCCAAGGTCCTGGATCAAGTCACCCCCGAGGGCGACATTCACGACCTGGTTGCCGCGGCACACTGCCAGCAGCGGCACCCCGGCATCGAGCGCGAACCGAGCCGCAGCAAGGTCGAAGGCATCCTGCTCTTCGTCGACGTCGTACAGCGCGTCGTGCGGTTGCTGACCCGACCAGTGCGCCGACAGGTCACCACCGCCGGGCAGCAGGACGGCGTCGGCGAACCAGAGTCGCTCGGCGACCTCCGCCACGCCGATCCGGCCGTCGGGCGCAGCTGGATGAACCACCAGCGGTTCGCCGCCGGCGGCATACACCCCCTCGACCAGCGCACGCGAAGCGACGTCGGCGCCGAACCGCAGGGCCGATGCGGATGCTGAGAATCGAGCTGGAATGACGACCAGCGGGCGCGCGGTCACCGCGCCACCCCTCCCAGCCTGACTGGGCTCGGGGGGCCGTTCGGTTCGTTGACTTCCATGAGACGCCGTCCTCTCGACCGCACTGCGTTCACCTGACCCCATCATATCATTTGGGTCCGAACGATATATCCGGTCGCTCGCTCCCGCAAGAGTCGGCTGGGAAAACAGCGCGACTCAGACTAGTCGCGCGGACACTGCGTCGAAGGCGCGCAGCGTCGAGAAGAGCTTCCAGGCGTGCTGGGGCTCCGGCCAGCTCGAGAGCTTGGCGGCCACCACGCCCGTGTACGGGTTGACGTAGACCATCTGCCCGTGGATGCCGAGGCACACCAGCACATCGCGGTCGGGATAGGGCAACCAGAACTGGTTGCGGTACATCCCCCCGGGCATCAGTGTCTCCGTCGGGCTCTTCGCGAACGCCTCCCGCGAGTCGGGGTCGCCCCGGTAGGTGTCGGCCAGCCACGTCGGGCTGACGACCTGCTCGCCCGTGAGCGAGGTCCCCCCGCGCGCGAGCATCGTCCCAAACCTGGCCAGGTCGCGCAGGGTCGCGCAGATCCCACCGTCGAACATGCCCGAGCCGACCGAGTCGACGCCGATGTCGGCGTCGTGCTCCGCACCGATCCGCGACCAGAGCACCCGGGACATGAGCTCGGGCATCCGCTGCCCCGCGGCCGCCTCGCAGATCCAGCCGAGCACGTCCGTCTCGCCACTGCGGTAGTCGAACGGGCCGCCGTGCGGCGCCTTCTGGCGCAGGGTCAGCAGGAACTCGTACATCGTGCCGGGCACGTCGGGGTGCTGGCGCGGCGCCCAGCCGATCGCTTGTTCGAGAAGCCGAACCTCAGCTGCGGGGTCGAGGTAGGCCTCGGAGAACTGGATGCCCGAGCGCATGTCGAGCAGGTGCCGCACGGTGGCGCCGGCGTACCCGCTGGCGCCCAGCTCCGGGACGTATGACGACAGCAGGGCTGCCGGATCGAGGGAGCCCGCGTCGACCAGGGCCCCCGCGACCGTGCCGACCAGCGACTTGCTGACCGACATCAGCAGGTGGCGCGTGTCCGGCGCCATCGCGCGGGGATAGTGCTCCGCCAAGACCTGGCCGTGCTGGCAGACGATCCAGCCGTCCGTGTCGGTCTGCGCCATCACGTCGGCGACGGTGAGCGCCGAGCCGTCGTGGAGGACGACCGGCAGCGCACCGGCGTCGATCGGCGCGACGCCGAGCTCGGCGACCGGTCCGTCGCCGCGTCCGATCCGTGCAGTCGGGAACAGCTCATCGATGTGCTGGAACGACCACCGCAGCTGCGGTGCGACCTGCCAGTTGTCCAGCGTCACGCCGAGCTGCGGCTGGTCCGCCTGCCCACCAAGCCCCACCGCTTCTCCCGATCGTCGTGGACGCCGCCGACCTCGTCCCTGCGTCCGGCCGGGAAGTCTAGCCGTGGGCAACCGGGCCGCCCTTGACGGCCGGCTGCCGCGCCAGCGGCGCCACAGGGGTTCCGCTGTACTGCGCGCGCACCGACGCGATCAGGTGCTTGGCCCGGATGGTCAGGCCCGCGGGCTTGCCCGGCGTGCCGGTCTGCAGGCGGCCCTTGGTGACGATCACGCCGAGGTCCGCGCCCTTCCACCGATAGTCCCCCGCGCCGTAGATCCGCAGGAAGAAGGCCTCGCTCTCATCCTGCAGCTGATGCCAGTCGAGGGCGGCCCGCCGGAAGACCAGGGCACCGGTCCCGTCGAGCACGTAGGCGCCCGTCGGGGCCGCCGTGTCGATCCGCTCGACCCCTGGCGAGGTCTCCTTGATGATCATCTGCGACCACAGGTCGACCGTCGCGAGCT
>JBDSPC010000077.1:0-18145 GCA_039914485.1 Nocardioides sp. | reverse complement strand
CCAACGGCGAGGACAACAACGACGGCGAGAGCCACAACCGCTCGTGGAACCACGGAGTCGAGGGGCCGACCGACGACCCCGAGATCCTCGAGGCGCGAGCCCGCGAGCAGCGCAACTTCATCGCGACCCTGCTGCTCAGCCAGGGTGTGCCGATGCTGCTGCACGGCGACGAGATGAGCCGCACCCAGAGCGGCAACAACAACACCTACGCCCAGGACTCCGAGATCGCCTGGGTGCACTGGGACCGTGCCGACAAGCCGCTCATCGAGTTCACGGCCGCGGTGGCCAAGCTGCGCGCCAGCCACCCGACCTTCCACCGCAAGCGCTTCTTCACGGGCAAGACCGTGCGCACCGGCGATGGCGACCGCCTCAACGACATCGTCTGGCTCGGCCTGGACGGGGAGCCGATGGAGGACGACGACTGGGCGGGCTCCAAGGCGATCGGGATGTATCTCAACGGCGACGGCATCGCCGGCAAGGACGCCCGTGGCGGCACCATCACCGACGACCACTTCCTGGTCTACTTCAACGCCGACGGCCCGGCCGAGGTGACCCTGCCTCCGGACGAGTACGCCGCCGCGTGGGACGTCATCATCGACACCGGCGGGTCCGCCGACACGGCCGCGACGTACGCCGCCGGTTCGACCCTCTCCCTCTCGACGCACAGCCTCGTCGTGCTCCGTGAGCACGCCGAGCCGGAGCAGGAGGTCGACCACTCGGTCGCCGCCTCCCTGGCATCGCTCGCCGACACCGGCGCCGAGGACACGACGCCGGCCGCCGACCAGCGACACCGCAAGGACTCCTCGAACTGATGCGCGCGCCCGTCAGCACCTACCGGCTCCAGATCACCGAGGGCTTCGACCTGCACGCGGCAGCCCACGTGCTGCCCTACCTGCACGACCTCGGGGTGGACTGGGTCTACCTCTCGCCGCTGCTGGCGGCCGAGTCGCACAGCAACCACGGCTACGACGTCTCCGACCACGGCCGGATCGACGCCGCCCGGGGCGGCGTGTCCGGGCTGGCGGCGGTCTCGTCCGAGGCGCACCGGCTCGGGATGGGGGTGCTGGTCGACATCGTGCCCAACCACGTCGGTGTCGCGAGCGCGAGCGACAACGCGTGGTGGTGGTCGGTGCTGACCCACGGGCAGTCGTCGGAGTACGCCCAGGCGTTCGACATCGACTGGGCCGCGGGTGGCGGGCGGATCCGGATCCCGGTGGTCGGCGACGACGAGCTCGCCGAGGACGGCACGATCGCCCACCTCGCGATCGAGGCCGGGCAGCTGCTCTACCACGACAACGCCTTCCCGCTGGCCCCCGGCAGCGCGGACAGCATGGACGAGCACGGGCTTTCCGCGCAGGACGTGCACGCCCGGCAGCACTACGAGCTCGTGTCCTGGCGGCTGGCCGACGCCGGCCTCAACTACCGCCGGTTCTTCGCCGTCAACAGCCTGGCCGCGATCCGCGTCGAGGACCGCGAGTGGTTCGACCGCTCGCACGACGAGATCGGCCGCTGGTTCAGCGAGGGCATGGTCGACGGGCTCCGGGTCGACCACCCCGACGGCCTGCGCGACCCCGAGGGCTACCTGCGCGACCTCGCCGACCTGACCGGCGACGCCTACGTGCTCGTCGAGAAGATCCTCGAGCCGGGGGAGGAGCTGCCCTCGTCCTGGCCGACGGCCGGCACGACCGGCTACGACGCCATGGCGCTCATCGACCGGGTGCTCACCGACCCGACGGCGGCCGATGCGCTCGGTGCCCTCGACGAACGGCTGCGCGGCGGCCCGATCGACTGGGCCGCGATGGTGCGGAGGAACAAGCGAGCCGTCGCCGACGGGATCCTCCGCTCGGAGGTGCTCCGCATCGGGCGAGAGCTCCGGGTCGCCATCCCCGACGCGCCTGCCGACACCGAGGACGCCGTGGGCGAGCTGGTGGCCTGCTTCCCGGTCTACCGCTCCTACCTCCCGGGCGGTCGCGACCACCTCGACGAGGCGTTCGCGCTGGCCCGACAGCACCGGCCCGACCTGGCCGACACCCTCGACGTACTCCTCCCGATCCTCTCGGACCCGCAGCAGCCGCCGGCGCTCCGCTTCCAGCAGACGTCCGGCATGGTGATGGCGAAGGGCGTGGAGGACTGCTCGTTCTATCGCTGGTCTCGCCTCACCTCGCTCAACGAGGTCGGCGCGGACCCCTCCGTCTTCTCCGTCACCACCGACGAGTGGCACGACGCGATGGCCGCCCGGCAGCGCGACTGGCCGCACGCGATGACCGCGCTGTCCACCCACGACACCAAGCGCGGCGAGGACGTGCGCGCCCGGATCACCACGCTCGCCGAGGTCCCCGACGTCTGGGCCGCCGCGCTCGACCGGCTGCTCGACCTCGTGCCGGTCCCCGACGCCGGCTTCGGCAACCTGCTCTGGCAGGCGATCGTCGGCGCCTGGCCGGCGGCCGGCCTCGATGCGGACTGGCGCCAGCGGCTGCACGGCTACGCCGAGAAGGCGATGCGCGAAGCTGGCGACCGCACGACGTGGACCGCGCCCGACGCGGACTACGAGGCCGCGGTGCACGCCGCCGTCGATGCTGCCATCGACCGGCCCGACGTGCGCGCCGTCGTCGACGATTTGCTCGCCACCGTCGCCGACGCCGGCTGGAGCAACGCGCTGGCCGCCAAGCTCGTCGCCATCACGATGCCGGGCGTGCCCGACGTCTACCAGGGCAGCGAGCTGTGGGAGCAGAGCCTCGTCGATCCCGACAACCGGCGACCGGTCGACTACGCCGTACGCCGCAGTCTTCTCGACCAGGTCGAGGGCGGCCTGCGTCCCGCGCTGGCGGGCGGGGTGGACGATCCCGGTGCCGCCAAGCTGCTCGTCACGCGCGCCGGCCTGCTGGCCCGACGCGAGCAGCCCGACCTCTTCGACTCCTACGCGCCGGTCGAGGTGACCGGCGAGGCGGCCGACCATCTGCTGGCCTTCGACCGCGGCGGTGCCGTCACCGTGGCGACCCGACTTCCTCTGGGCCTCGCGGCCCGCGGTGGTTGGGGTGACACCACGCTCGCGCTGCCGGCCGGGGAGTGGGTCGACGCCGTGACCGGGCGACCGTTCACCGGAGACGCACTCGTGGCTGACGTGCTCGCGGACCTGCCCGTGGCGCTGCTGCTGCAGAGCTCCGCCCCCCTCGAATCGGTGCACGAGGCCTTCGACGTGTGGGCCCCGCGGGCCGGCACCGTCACCCTCCAGATCGGGCAGGGAGCCGACGCCAAGCTCATGTCGATGACCCGCAAGGCGGACGACTGGTGGACCCCCACCGGCCCGGTCCCGACCGGTGAGGTCGACTACGGCTATCTCGTCGACGACGCCGACCGGCCGCTGCCCAACCCGCGCTCGCGCCGCCAGCCGGAGGGCGTGCACGGGCTCTCGCGCACCTTCGAGCCGACCGCACACGCGTGGACCGACACCGCGTGGACCGGTCGCCAGCTCGCCGGTTCGGTGATCTACGAGCTGCACGTCGGCACCTTCACGCCGGAGGGGACCTTCGACGCCGCGCTCGGCAAGCTCGACCACCTGCGCTCGATCGGAGTCGACTTCGTCGAGCTCATGCCGGTCAACGCGTTCAACGGCACCCACAACTGGGGCTACGACGGCGTCCTGTGGTCCGCCGTGCACGAGGTGTACGGCGGACCGTCGGCCTACCAGCGCTTCGTCGACGGCTGCCACGCGGCCGGGATCGGCGTGATCCAGGACGTCGTGCACAACCACCTCGGTCCCTCGGGCAACTACCTCCCGGTGTTCGGGCCCTACCTCAGGGAGGGCGCGAACACCTGGGGCGACCTGGTCAACCTCGACGGCGAGGGCAGCCATGAGGTCCGGCGCTTCATCCTCGACAGCGTGCGGATGTGGTTCACCGACATGCACGTCGACGGACTGCGACTCGACGCGGTGCACGCACTCTCCGACGAGTCGCCCGTCCACCTGCTCGAGGAGATGGCGGTCGACGTGGCCTCCCTGTCGGCCCACCTGGGCCGGCCGCTGACCCTCATCGCCGAGTCCGACCTCAATGATCCGCATCTCGTGACCCCGCGGGAGGCGGGCGGCTACGGGCTCGACGCCCAGTGGAGCGACGACTTCCACCACGCCGTGCACGTCGCGCTCACCGGCGAGACGGACGGCTACTACGCCGACTTCGAGCCGTTGTCCGCACTCGCCAAGGTGCTCAGCCGAGGCTTCTTCCACGACGGCACGTTCAGCTCGTTCCGCAACCGCCCGCACGGTGTGCCCGTCGATGTCGACCGGATGCCCGGTTGGCGGCTCGTGGTGGCCAGCCAGAACCACGACCAGATCGGCAACCGCGCTCGCGGCGACCGGGTCACCGAGGCCCTCGACGACGACCAGCTGGCGTGCGCCGCGCTGCTCACGCTCGCGTCACCGTTCACCCCGATGCTCTTCCAGGGCGAGGAGTGGGCGGCCTCGACGCCGTTCGCGTTCTTCACCTCGCACGGCGAGCCCGAGCTGGGGGCGGCGACGGCCGCGGGGCGGCTCTCGGAGTTCGAACGGATGGGCTGGGACCCGGCCGTCGTGCCTGATCCGCAGGACCCCGCGACGTACGAACGCTCCAAGCTGGACTGGGACGAGCTGCCCACCGGACGGCACTCGGTGCTGCTCGGGGTCTATCGACAGCTGGCGGCCCTGCGTCGCGAGCTGCCGGAGCTGACCGACCCCGACCTCCGGCAGGTCGACGTCCTGGTGGACGAGGAGTCACGGACGCTGGTGATGCGACGAGGGGCGGTGAGCGTGGTCGTCAACGTGGGCTCGGCCGCGGCCGACATCGAGCTGTCGGGCGAGCACGAGGTCCTCTTCACGACCCCGGCGGGAGCGTCCCTGGTCGCGGGCGGCATCACGTTGCCGCCCCAGGCGGGGGCGTTGGTGCGGCGTACGCGCTGACACCGCCGAAAGCAAACCTTCCCGGGAAACCGGAGTGCGGTCGCGATTTGCGTGGGATCGTCACCCCGAAGGGAGCCAAATGCCGAGCCAGGAAACGGAAGCGCTCGCGCCCGTGGAACGGCCGCGCGGACACGGGTGGGGCGACGTGACCGCGCGCACCGCCATGTTCCGCATCGCTGATCACCTTCGCGGGCTCGGCGGGTACGAGGGCTGCGCCATCGAGGTCGTGCGCGGTGATGACGTGGTCGAGTTCGTGGCGCTGGCGACCGACGACCCGGACACCCACCGCGAGCACGACGGGGCCAGCTCACTGCTGTCACCGCTGGCGCCCGTGCTCGACCGGGGCGTCGAGGTCGGGGTGTTGACGTTCGTGCGCGTCGAGGACGTGGCACCCGACGACCTGCAACGCCTGCTGTCGTACGGCGTTCTGCTCGACGTGGCGGCCACCGACGACCCCGCCCGCTGGCACGCGGAGGACCTGCTCGTCGCGCAGGTGCGCGACGACCAGGGCAGGCTGCGCGCGATCGTCTACTACGACGCACCACGCGACGGCCTGCGCCCCAGCATCGCGCAGCTCATCGAGCTTGAGAAGGCGATCCTGCCGTGCCTGCATGCCATCCTCGTCCAGATCGAGAGGGAGGAGTTCGCCCAGCGGATGAGGTTGGCGAGCGCCACCCGCGCCGTCATTCGCTCGGCCTCGCACCACGCCGATCTCCGCGAGCTGTTCTCGATCGTGCGCACCCAGTTCCGCGAGCCGTTCCGGGCGCAGGGGCTGCGGATCGACACCCTCGACGCCTTCGACCGTGACCTCTTGCGCCCGCCCGGCACCCAGCGCAGCCCCGACATCGGGCCGGGACTGCGGGTGGCGGTGAAGTCCGCCATGGTCCGTGCCTGGGAGCGCCAAGAGGTCCTGATCGTCGAGACCGACCGCGTCTGGGGCGACGACGAGGTCGACCAGCACTTCCGCGCCGAGCTGACGGCGCACGTGACCCAGCGCGGCCTGCGCGAGATCGTCCTGATCCCTGTCGGGGTGGGGTCGGACACCCTGGGCATACTGGCGGTGGCGCGCGACGCCGACGCTCTGCGCTGGACCGACGACGAGAGCTCGGCGGCCTTGGACGTCGCCCACGACCTGGGCCGGGCCATCCTCAACGCGCGCGCCGTCGAGAGCGAGCGCGCGGCCGTCGCCGAGCTCCGCCAGCTCGGCGACTACCGCCGCACGCTGATCGACACCGTCGCGCGCGAGCTGCAGAACCCGCTCGCGCTCGTCTCGGGCCACCTCGAGCTGCTCTCGGGCATGGACCTGCCCGAGGACGCCGTGCGATCCGTCGTGCCGATGATCCGCAACACGGCCCGACTCACCACGCTGGCCCAGGACCTCTCGCTGCTCTCGCGCCTGGCCGACGCGACGACCTCGGCGAGCACGGCGACGCTCGACCTCGCCGAGCTGACGACCGACGCCGTGGCGCTGGTCGGGCCGCAGGCCGAGCACCGCGACGTCACGATCGACCTGTCGGTCACGGGCCGCTGCGACGTGCTCGGGCACCCCCTGGAGCTGATGCGCTGTATAGGCGGCCTGATCGACAACGCCGTGAAGTTCTCCCGTCGGGGCGGGCGGGTCGAGGTCGCCGTACGCGGCGAAGGGGCCAGCGTGACGGTGACCGTGCGCGACCACGGGATCGGGATCTCGAACAGCGACCAGGACCTGCTCTTCAGCGAGTTCTTCCGCTCGGCCGATCCGGCAGCCCTGGACCGCTCCGGCTACGGACTCGGCCTCAGCATCGTGCGCCAGGTGACGATGCGGCACGGCGGGAGGATCGAGGTCGAGTCCGCGCGCGGGGAGGGCGCGCTGTTCCGGCTGATCTTCCCGCAAACCGAGCGGGCGGCCCTGATCACGACCTGGTGACTCGTCACCCCACAGGGTGGTGGTCGAGGTGTTCGACGTCGGATAGACAGGATGAATGACGTCCTGGACACGTCCGATCGACAGTGTCGGCTTCATCGGCGACTGGGACGGGCAAGTGGTTGCGAGCTCGGTGCACGCCGGCCACGAGCTGCGTCCCGAGCTCTGCGACGCGATCATCCTCGATGAGGACGTCCGGTTGCGCGAGGAGGATCCGCACACCGACGAGATCGCCGCCGTCGTGCCGGCGCGGGTGCTGACCTCGAGGTCGCGCTTCGAGGTCGACCTGAACCGCCCCCGGGACGAGGCCGTCTACCGGACTCCCGACGACTGCTGGGGGCTGGACGTCTGGGAGGGCGGCGCACTGTCGGACACGTTGGTGCGCGGCAGCCTCGAGGTGTACGACGAGTTCTACGAGCGCCTGGGAGAGCGACTCGACACCGTGGCCGCCCGCGGGCCGTTCGTGCTGCTCGACGTGCACTCCTACAACCATCGTCGCGACGGCGCCGACGCCGATCCCGAACCCGTCGAGGACAACCCCCAGGTGAACCTCGGAACGGGCACCCTGGACCGCGACCGGTTCGGAGCGCTGGTGGACGCCTTCACCGCGGAGCTCGCCTCGCACGACGTCGGCGGCGAGCCCATCGACGTACGCGAGAACGTCCGCTTCCGGGGCCGGGCCGTCGCTGCCTGGGTGCACGAGCGCTACCCCGGCGTCGGCTGCTGCCTGGCACTGGAGTTCAAGAAGACGTTCATGGACGAGTGGAGCGCCGCTGTCGACCGCGCGCGGATGAAGGAGACGGCCCGGGCGCTGGCGGCCACCGTGCCGGTGCTCGGACGAGCTCTGGGGGGCTCGGGGTGACCGTCGGGATCGCGGCCACCGACCGGGCGATCGACCACGAGCTGGCCCAGCTGTCCCGGAGCTTCCGGTTCCTGCTCGACATCACACCCGTCGATGCCGAGGACGTGAAGGGCGCCTTTTTGCAGGGCGCCGCGCCCGAACCGGAGTTCACCTATCGCGTCCTCGAGACCGATCCCGAGGTCGCCCGCGCGATGCTCGACGACATCGATATCGCGTCGGTCCATGACCCGACGCTGAGCCATCTGCTGCGGGCCAAGCACCGCGAGATGGAGCTCCAGCTCGACATGCTCGAGGCGCGCGAGTCCGACGACTTCCTCCAGCTGAGCATCGAGCTGTACGGCGGGGTCTCGCCCTCGTTGCGCAGGCAGGCCGAGGGGATGCTCGAGAAGATCACCGAGACCGAGCCGCTGGAGGAACACCTGGATGCCGAGGAGTTCCTCAGGCTCGCCGAGGCCGAGATCGCCCACTACCGCGCCGCTGACCCGGACGTGGAGATGCACGCCGAGATCCGTGCCGACGTCAACGGCGTGATGGTGGCGGGCGACACCTTGCTGATCGGCCCCGAGTCCCGGATCCAGCGACCCCGGGCCCAGGCGCTGCTCCACCACGAGGTCGGCACCCACCTGGTCACCCAGGCCAACGGCAGTCACCAGCCGTTCAAGGTGCTCGGCGTGGGGCTCGCCGGCTATGACGAGACCCAGGAGGGGCTGGCCGTGCTCGCCGAGATCGCGTGCGGCGGCCTCACCGCCTTCCGGCTGCGCCAGCTCGCCAGCCGGGTGTTGACCGTGCACCGGCGGGTCCATGGAGCCACGTTCGCCGAGGCCCACGAGGCTCTCATCGAGGACGGTTTCCCGCGGGGGAGTGCGTTCACCACGGTGATGCGGATCTACCGGGCCGGCGGGATGACCAAGGACGCCATCTACCTGCGCGGTCTCGTCGAACTTCTCGGGCATCTCGGTGGAGGCGGTGTGCTCGACCTGCTCTGGCTCGGCAAGTTCTCGCTGGGCGACCTACCCCTGATCGGCGATCTGCAGGACCGAGGAGTGCTCCGACCGGCGCGGGTGCTGCCCCGCTACCTGAACGACCCGACCGCCGCGGCCAACCTCGAGAAGGCGGCCGGAATCCACGACCTCAGCACACTCCTGGAGGGGACAGCATGAAGATCGGTTTTGTCGTCAACGACATCGCAACGGAGAAGCCGGAGTACACCACCAACCGGCTGGCCATGGCCGCCAAGGAGATGGGGCACGAGGCCTGGTTCATGGGCATCGGCGACTTCGCCTACGAGCCCGACGGGTCGCTCAGCACCAAGGCTCGGACCGGGCAGGCGAAGAGCTACCGTTCCCTCGAGCGGCACCTCGGCGACGTACAGAAGCCGGACGTCGAGCAGCTTCTCGGCATGGACGAGTTCGACGTGGTCATGCTGCGCAACGACCCCGCGGACGACGCGGAGTCCAATCCGTGGCGCAACAACGCCGGCGTCGCCTTCGGTCAGCTGATCGCCTCGACCGGTGTCCTGGTGGTCAACGACCCGACCAGCCTGGCGAATGCCCTGTCCAAGGCCTACTTCCAGCACTTCCCGGAGGTGGTCCGGCCACGGACCCTGATCTCGCGGGACGAGGCCATGATCGGGTCCTTCATCAAGGACCTCGGCGGCAAGGCTGTGCTGAAGCCGCTCCAGGGGTCCGGTGGAGCCGGCGTCTTCCTGGTGGACCGCAAGGAGAGCCCCAACCTCAACCAGATCATCGAGGCGATCTCTCGCGACGGCTATGTCGTCGCGCAGGAATACCTCCCCGAGGCGGTCAACGGCGACGTCCGGATGTTCGTGATGAACGGCCAGCCATTGATGCACCAGGGCGAGTACGCCGCCTTCCGGCGCTCCAACAAGACGAAGGACATCCGTTCCAACATGTCTGCCGGGGGCAAGGCCGAGAAGGTGACCGTCACCGACGACATGCTGGCCATGGTGGAGGTGGTCCGGCCCAAGCTCGTCAGCGACGGGATGTTCCTCGTCGGGCTCGACATCGTCGGCGACAAGCTGATGGAGATCAACGTCTTCAGCCCCGGCGGCCTCGGCAGCGCGATGAGCCTCTACGACGTGAACTTCGCGCCCGCCATCATCGGCGAGCTCGAGCGCAGGGTGGACACCCGCAGGCACTACCCGGAGATCGACAACCGGACGCTCGCCGCGGGTTAGACCTCAGCGGGCGGCCAACACCTCGTCCACCCACGCGGGCACGAGCTCCGTGGCGGGACCACGGCGCGACTCGTGGAAGTCGCTGGTGCCGTCACTCGCCGCGAGGTTGAGCTCGAGCGTGCGCTTGCCGTTGCCGATCGCGTAGTGCACGAAGGCGGCCGCGGGATACACGAGGCCGGACGTGCCGATGGACACGAAGAGGTCGCACGCCCACAGCGCCTGGTCGATCGCGTCCATGTCGTAGGGCACCTCGCCGAACCACACCACGTCGGGGCGCAGGGCGCTGGCCTCGCAGGAGGGGCAGGGCGGTCGCTCGACGAGCGTGTCCGTCCACTCGTGGCGCCCGCCGCACGCCGTACACCACGCGGCGCGCAACCTGCCGTGCATGTGGTGGACGCGTGAGGACCCGCCGCGCTCATGCAGGTCGTCGATGTTCTGGGTGACGAGGTAGAGGTTCTTGCCGAGTTCGGCCTCGAGCCGCGCCAGGGCGACATGGGCGGCGTTGGGCTGCACCCGGCCGAGCACCGCACGACGCTCGTCGTAGAACCGCTGGACGAGGTCCGGGTCGGCGTCGAAGGCCTCGGGCGTCGCGACGGTTATCGGGTCATGGCCCTCCCACAGCCCGTCCGCGTCGCGGAAGGTGGCCAGCCCGCTCTCGGCGGACACCCCCGCGCCGGTCAGGACGACGATGCGCACGTCAGTAGTACCAGGGGTACGGCGACCAGTCAGGCTCGCGCTTCTCGAGGAACTGGTCGCGGCCCTCCTGCGCCTCGTCGGTCATGTAGGCCAGCCGCGTCGCCTCGCCCGCGAACAGCTGCTGGCCGACGAGCCCGTCGTCGAGGAGGTTGAAGGAGTACTTCAGCATCCGCTGGGCCGTCGGCGACTTGCCGTTGATCTTCGCGCCCCACTCGAGCGCGGTGGCCTCGAGGTCGGCGTGGTCCACGACGCGGTTGACCGCGCCCATGGCGTGCATCTCCTCGGCGCCGTACTCCTCGGCGAGGAAGAAGATCTCGCGGGCGAACTTCTGCCCGACCTGTCGAGCGAGGTACGCCGATCCGAACCCGCCGTCGAAGGAGCCGACGTCGGCGTCGGTCTGCTTGAAGCGGGCGTGCTCCCGGCTGGCGAGGGTGAGGTCGCAGACGACGTGCAGGCTGTGGCCGCCGCCGGCCGCCCAACCGGGCACCACGCAGATGACGACCTTGGGCATGAAGCGGATCAAGCGCTGGCACTCGAGGATGTGCAGGCGGGCCAGCTTGGCCTTGTCGATCGGGTTCGGCTCGGCGCCGGCGTCCACATGGCCGTCCGTCTCGTACTGGTAGCCGGCCTTGCCGCGGATGCGCTGGTCGCCGCCGGTGCAGAACGACCACTTGTCGTTCTTGGCGCTCGGGCCGTTGCCGGTCAGCAGCACGCAGCCGACGTCGCCCGACTGGCGAGCGTGGTCGAGGACGCGCAGCAGCTCGTCGACGGTGTGGGGCCGGAAGGCGTTGAGCACGTCGGGTCGGTCGAAGGCGATCCGCACCGTGCCGTGCGCCTTGGCGCGGTGATAGGTGAGGTCGGTCAGGTCCTCGAAGCCGGGCACGTCGTCCCAGGCCGTCGGGTCGAATGTGTCGGACACGCCCTCGATGGCACTCATGCGGGGGAGCGTAGTCGGCGAGGAATGGTGCAGATCGAGGTGGTGTTGTGCTGGGTATGGCACTCAACGGAACCTATGTCCCGAGCGCGACCGAGTGGGTCCGCAAGAACGTCGAGGAGTACGAGACCAGCAACGGTCAGAAGGGTGGGAACCTGCCCGGGACCCCCTATCCGGTCGTCGTGGTCACGTCGGTCGGACGCAAGTCCGGCCACCTCCGCAAGAACCCGGTGATGCGGGTGGAGCGGGACGGCGCCTACCTCGCGGTCGCCTCCAAGGGCGGCGCCCCCGACAACCCGGAGTGGTACGCCAACTTCCTGGCCCACCCCGAGGTCGAGCTGCAGGACAAGGATGAGAAGCACGACTACTCCGTCCGGCTGCTCGAGGGCCAGGAGCGCGCCGACTGGTGGGAGCACGCGGTCGCGACGTGGCCGACCTACGCGAGCTACCAGACGAAGACCGAGCGCGAGATCCCGCTGTTCCTGCTCGAACAGAAGTGAGCGTCGAGGGACGTGAGGCGAAGCGAGCCGAGGCCCTCAGGCGCGGTTGATCGAGCCGGCCAGCCCGAGCAGGTGACCGAGACGGGCGAGCTCGGAGTCCAGGAACTCCGGTCCGCCGCGGCGACCCAGCACGATCAGGTCGTTGCCGAGCGGGGCGCCGCAGAACAGCGTCTCTCCGTCGTCAGGGAGCCGTGACGGGCGCTCGAGCTCGACCCAGTCGAGCTCCGTCGGTCCGGCGTCGGTACGGCGACCGATCGTGCCGTCGGACCCGACGCGCACGGCCCAGTCGACGCGGAAGGTGATCGGCAGCAGGTCGATCACCCGGTCGAGTGCCTCGCTAGGATGGGCGGTCAGCTCCTCGACCACCTCGAGGTCCAGGAACAGGTTGCCGCCGGCGGCGTACCGACTGATCCACAGCACCTCGACGCCGTCCAGCGCGTTGCAGGCGGAGACGATCGAGTCGGGCATCGCACTGGGCGCCATCTCGAGCAGCACATCGTCGACCGCGGTGCCGTTGCCGGACTTCTCGACGATCTCGATCGCCTCGATGTCGCCGCCCGCCTGACCGATGGCACTCGCCAGGCGCCCCAGCGAGCCGGGGACGTCGGGCAGGGAGACACGCAGGAGGAAGGGCACTCCGACAGGCTAGTCGGATGGTGTTGCGCCGGTGTTTCCGTCCGCCAGACGTGCTCGCAGCCCGCTGGCTCGCTGCGCCTGGCGACCGATCGCGGCGCGTACGGCCGCCTCCGGCCCGATGACCCGCACCTTGGTGCGGGCCCGGGTGACGGCGGTGTAGAAGAGCTCGCGCGTCAGCAGCCGCGACTCCTCGTCGGGCAGCAGCACCGTCACCACGTCGGCCTGGCTGCCCTGGCTCTTGTGGATGGTCATCGCGTGCATCGTCTCGACGTCGCCGAGCCGCGACGGAGCGAGCTCGAGGTCGCCGGTGCTCGCTGCGACCGCGACCCGTCGACCGCCGGGGGTGTCGACGACGACGCCGGTGTCGCCGTTGTAGATGCCCAGCGTGTAGTCGTTGGCGGTCACCAGGATCGGACGCCCGAGATAGGCCGACTCGTAGAGCGGGTCACCCGTCTCCTGGGTCAGCCACTGCTCGATCCGCCGGTTCCAGTGCCGCACCCCGAACGGTCCGTCGCGGTGCGCGCACAGCAACCGGTGCCGGTCGAGCGCGGCCAGCGCCTTCGCCCCGTCGCCTCCGGCGGCTGCGTCGCGTACGGCGAGGGCCGCGGGCATCGCCGTGGCGCGGATCGCCGACGCGGGGTCGAGATCGGTGATCCACTCGACGTGCTCGCGACCCGTCCGGAGCGCCTCGATCGCGGCATCGGCGTCGCCGAGGCGAAGCGCCTCCGCGAGGTTGCGGATCTCCGCGCCGTAGCGGTGCGTCTCGTGCAGTGCGGCCACCGGGCTGTCCGGGCGCCCCTCGAACCCGCGGACGAGGTCGGTGAGCACGGCGCCGGCGTCGACGGACGAGAGCTGGTCGGGGTCGCCGACGAAAACCAGTCGCGCGTCGGGGCGCACGGCCTCGAGCAGGCGGGCCATCATCGTCAGGGAGACCATCGACGTCTCGTCGACGACGACGAGATCGTGGGGGAGCCGGTTGCCGCGGTGGTGGCGGAAGCGGGTGCGGTTGCCCGGGTGCGTCTTCAGCAGCCGGTGCAGCGTCATCGCGCTGACGCCCGCCAACCTGGCCTGGTCGGCCGCGCTGAAGGAGCCCGCGTTGGCGCGGACCGCCTGCTCGAGTCGGGCGGCGGCCTTGCCGGTCGGCGCGGCCATCGCGATCCGCAGCTGTTCGCCGCGCGCCTCGGCCTGCTCGTGCAGGGCGACCAGGAGGCCGGCGACGGCCGTGGTCTTGCCGGTGCCAGGCCCCCCGGTGATCACCGTCGTCCACTGGCTCGCCGCGTGGGCGCAGGCGGCCCGCTGTTCGGCGTAGCCCTCGTCCGGGAAGACCCGCGACAGTGACGCGGCCAGCAGGGCGCTGTCGGTGGGGGGAGTCGAGGACGCCCGGGACGTCAGGTCGTCGAGGACCTGCGTCTCCTGCTCGTGGTAGCGGTCGAGGTAGAGCAGCCCGTGCTCCCAGTGCAGCACGCCGAGCCCGATCAGCGGGCTGCGCCGGATCGCCGAGGTCCATGCGTCGAGCGCGGGCCACGGCAGGTCAAGGTCGCCGAGCTGGGTGGTGACGGCGGCCAGCTCCAGGCACACGGAGCCGTGCCGCACGGCCCGCGAGGTGAGGGCGACGGCGAGCAGCACGTCGGCGTCGTGCTCGCCGCCGAGCTGCCCCAGGGTGGTCGCGATGTGGATGTCCGCCACGGTGATCACTCCGGCCGCGTTGGCGGCCGCCAACGTCGGCGGCGCGGTCAGGGCGAGGTCGCGGTCGAATGCGTCGACAGGTTCGAAGAGCTCGGTCATGGCGTGAGTGCTCCGTCCAGCAGTGCCGACAGCTCCTCGACCAGCGCCGCCGGTGGGCGCCAGGCGAAGACGCCGCACGGGGCGCCGTCGATCAGCGGTGTCTCCGGCCCGCACATGCCGCGGAGATAGAGATAGAGGACGCCGCCGAGGTGGGTCGCCGGGTCGTACGCCGGCAGCCGCCAGCGCAGGAATCGGTGCAGCACCACGGTGTAGAGCAGCGCCTGCAGCGGATAGTCGGAGTGCCCCATCGCCTCGTCCAGCACCGCCGGGCGGTAGTCGTGGGCGGACAGCGGGGCGTCGAGATCGCCGAGCCAGTTGGTCTTGTAGTCGACCGTGAGGAAGCGCTCGCCGACGCGCAGCACCACGTCGATCGACCCGGTGAGGTAGCCCAGAAGCGGCTGGCCCGCGAGCTCGGCGTCGTGGTCGAGGGTGTCGGCATAGGACAGCACCGGGTCGCCCGCCGGCAGGTGGCGCCGGAGGACGGGGGCCAGGTCGCCGAGGCGCACCTCGACGGTCGGGTACGCCGCAACGTCGCCGCCCGCCAGTGGCAGCTCGAAGTCCAGCTCACGGAGCCGGTCGGGGAGTCGCAGGTCGAGCAGCGTCAGGTTGTCGGCCAGCGGACCGAGCGGGCTGCTGCACACGGAGACCAGCGCGTCCGCGAGTTCGTCGGCGGACAGGTCGACCGGCCACCAGACCAGCTGCTCGGCGATGTGGCCCAGCAGTTCGGCCCGGAAGTCGGTCGCGGCGGGATCGGCGTGCTCCAGCACCGCGTGCACCAACGAGCCGAACGTCGCCCCCACCGGCAGCGATGCCATCGGCGAGGCCACCGCCGCGGTCTCCACATCGTCGGGCGGGTCGGCCTCGCCGAGCACGAGCGCGTCGGCCACCTCGGGCAGGTCCTCCGGCTCGGACAGCGGCTCCGACCAACCCGCGTCGCCATGGGCGGCACTCGCTGCCGAGAGCGATGAGTAGGACGTCCGTCGCCAGGTCGGGTCGACCGACCGGGTGAAGGTGCGCACCGCGAGAGCGTCGGACGAGCGCTCCAGTGGTGTGGGGTCGGGTGGTGTCAGGGTCGCGACCTCGACGGCCGGGCCGCCGGCCGCCTGCCAGTGGCCGAGGATCTCGAGCAACCGGTCCTCGGAGACCAGCGCCTGCTCGTCCGGCACGACGTCTCCCTGCGGGCGCCGCCCGAAGAGCATCCGGTGCAACGGCGACGCCGGCGTGTTCTTCTCGGCGGCGGCGTACCACGCGACGACCTGCGACTGGGCCCGCGTCAGCGCGACATAGAGGAGGCGCAACGACTCGCCGGCGTCCTCGCGCCAGTGCCGGGCGACCGAGTGCCGGTGGAACGGGCTGCGACCGCCGACATCGCGGCACCGGCGACCCTCGTCGTCGTGGAAGAGCGGGATCTCGGGGTCGTTTCCGACGTAGCGGTTCCACAGGGTCGGGAGATAGACGACGGGATATTCGAGGCCCTTGCTGCCGTGGATGGTCACCAGCTGCACCGCCGCCGCGTCGGAGTCGAGCCGCCGCGTGCGCTCGGAGGCGACCTCGACCTTGTCGTCGGCGACCTGCTCGCGCAGCCAGCCGAGCAGCCCGACGATGCCGAGCCGGTCCTCGACGCTGACGCGGTGCAGCGCCTCGCCGATGTGGCGGATGTCGGTGAGCGTGCGCTCGCCGCCAACCCGGCCGAGCACCCGCGCCGTCAGGCCGGCCACCACCGTCACCTCGAGCACGGCCGCGACGCCCCGGGTCGTGAAGACGTCGGTCAGAGTCCGGATCCGGTCGGCCATCGAGTCGGTCAGCTCGTCGCCACCGGCATCGAGCGCCTCGGCGGAGTAGCCGAAGAACGACGTGAGGGCAGCCGCGCGCACCCGGTCGGAGCGGTGCGGCTGCTCCAGCGCCTCGAGCAGCGCGACCCATTCGTCGGCCGCCGGGGTGTGGAAGACCGAGCCACCCGCATTGATGACCGACGGCACACCGATGGCGAGCAGCGCCTCCTGCGTGGCCTCGAGCTCGCTGCGCCGCGCCGCCAGCACCGCGATGTCGCCGGGCACCAGGGGGCGCCCGGCAAAACTCGCCCCGCTCTGGATCAGTCGCTTGATGTCGTGGGCGGCGTCGGTGATGACGTGCTCGCGCCACAGGGCCACCGGGGGCTTGGACCTCGGTCCCTTGCCGAGCTCGCTTCGGCGTACGACACGGAGCCGGAACGGCGCACCCGCGCCTTCGAGGCGCGACTCGGTGTGGTGCGCCTCGACGGGGTGTACGGCGATGCGCGGGTCGCCGAGGGTCGCTCCCTCGAGCACGGCCTGGAGCCCGTCGAGCAGGGGCTGGTCGGAACGCCAGTTGACCCCGAGCGTCTGGGTGGTGCGCGCCGCGTCGCCCGCCGCGAGGTAGGTGACGATGTCGCCGCCGCGGAAGGCATAGATGGCCTGCTTGGGGTCGCCGATCAGCACCATCGTGGTCGTGTCGGCGAACGCCCGCTCGAAGACCTGCCACTGCACCGGGTCGGTGTCCTGGAACTCGTCGATCAGCACGAACTTCCACCGCCGGCGCATCCGCGCGCGGGCCGGGGCGTCGAGATCCGCGAGCGCGTCGGCGAGCTGGCTGAGCAGGTCGTCATAGCTCAGCACCCCGAGGCGGCGCTTGCGGCGCTCGACCTCCTCGAGCACCTCCGTGGCGAACCGGACCCGCATCGCGGCAGGAGAATCCGTCGCCTCGGTGAGTACGGCGACGGGCTCGATCACCGCACGCGGATCGCCGACCACCTCCCGTGCCAGCGAGAGGGCCTGCGCGCGCGTCCACGGCGGCCACTCCTGGTCGCCGAAGCGCGCGTGGTAGAGGTCGTCGACGACCTCGGAGGTGAGCTGCTCGAGGTCCTCCACGAGGGTGGCGCCGGAGTCGGTGTCGCCGGCGACGCCGAGGCTGCGCAGCACGAGCTGGCAGAACTGGTGGATGGTGGCGATGGTGGCCGAGTCGAAGGAGACCAGGGCGGCCGCGAGCCGCCGCAGCCGGGCGGCGAGCTCGTCGTCCGAGGCGTTGAGCAGCCACTCGTGCAGCCGGTTGTCCGGCTCGCGCGACGCCGGATCGGTGAGCACCTGCACGGCCTCGTCGAGCTGGGCGCGCACCCGCTCGCGCAGCTCCTGGCTGGCGGCGCGGGTGAAGGTGACGACGAGCATCTCCTCGAGCCCGACCGAGCCGGCGGCGACGTGCTTGGTCACGAGCGCGGCGATCGTCCAGGTCTTGCCGGTGCCCGCACTCGCCTCGAGGAGCGTGATCCCGGGCGCGAGGTCGCGGGTGATGTCGAACGTCTCCATCAGATGCCCCGGATCTGTTCGACGTCGATGATCGGGCTCCACAGCCGCCACGCGTAGTGCCCGAGCCGATGTGTCGCCGGGCCAGCCTCACCAGGACGCAACGACGAGGCGAGCAGGTCGTAGTCGGCGTGCTCCCCGAACGCGCGGACGTGCCACACGTCGGAGTCCTCCTTGGGGAAGCCCGCGTCGTTGAAGCGCGGGGTCGTCCACTCGGCCCGGCCGCGTGCGTCGGGGTCGCCGTCGCTGCCGCCCTGCGTGCGGCGGAACTCCTCGGCCCAGGCCAGCGACGTCTTGATCGGGAGCGGCAGCGGCTCGCGCAGCCCGGCTTCGTGGAGCGCGACGAGGTCGCGCAGCCACGCCCGGGCATCGTGCTCGGCCATCG
>JBDSPC010000064.1:0-8069 GCA_039914485.1 Nocardioides sp. | reverse complement strand
TCTGATTTCTTGAGGCGCGACTTCCTGTGGTCGGGACCGTCGCCGTACGCACCCAGGAGGGAGTGCCTGCGGGCGCGTTCTTCTCGAAGAAGCTCTTGTCCTGCACGCCGTGCGGCCAGCGGATGCGGGTGACGGCGCGGTCCCTGAGGTGCGGGAGGAGGACGCCGGAGATGCTGGCGTAGTAGTTGAGCACCTCGCCCTTGGTGGTGCCGGTGCGCGGGTAGAGCACCTTGTCGAGGTTGCTGATCTTGAGCGTGCGGCCCTCGACGTCGACGTGGATGTCGTTCATGAGAGCAAGTCCTCCGGGCCGATGTCGGAGCGGACGCCGCGGTAGGACGGCTGGCGCAGGCGCTTGACCGGGCTGCGGCTGAGGGTGTCGACGTCGATCACGACGCGGGGTTCGACCCAGAACGTGCCGTGCGCGTCGACAGCGGGCACCTCGTCGGCGAAGGGGGACGTGGGCACTGACAGGGGCTTCACCAGCCCGGACAACAGCTTGGTGGCGGCGCCGCCGATGCCGCTGCCCACGCGGCCGCGATACATCAGTCCGTCGGCGGTCGGCTCGCCCACGAGCACGGAGGCGAGCCGGTCGGTCGTGCCCTCCTGGGGGCGCCAGCCGGCGATGACGTAGGAGTAGCGGTGCCGGTGGGCCATCTTCACCCAGTGCGGGCTGCGGGCATCGAGCGTGTAGAGCGACGACCGCTTCTTGCTGACGATCCCCTCCAGGCCCTGCTGCAGGGTCGCGTCGAACAGCATCGCGCCGTCGTCGTACGCCGCAGGCACCTGCCACGAGCCGTCGAGTCCGAGCCCCTCCAACCGTGCCCGGCGATCGCTCCAGGGCAGGGCGGTGAGGTCCTCGCCGTCGAGCCGCATCAGGTCGAAGACCATGTAGGTCGCCGGGATCTTCTCGGCCAGCCGCGCGGCGGTCTGGGCGGAGCGCACGTGCATCCGCTCCTGCAGCACGCCGAAGTCGGGCAGCCCCTCGTCGTTGAGGCCGATGATCTCGCCGTCGACGAGCACGTCGCGATCGCTGAGCGGGCTGGGGTGGATCTCCGGCCAGGCCAGGGAGGCGTCGTTGCCGTTGCGGGTGAAGAGCCGCGCACGCCCACCGTTGCCGGCGACGACGTCGCCGAGGATCCGCACGCCGTCCCACTTCACCTCGTGCGCCCACTCCGGGCCGACCGGGACGTGGGTGCCCTTGGTGGCGAGCATCGGACGCATGTCGATCAGTCTGTCAGTCGCCGACCAGCTCGAGCGCCTGCTTCGTCGCGGCCGGGTAGTCGACCTTGCTGACCGGGGTCCGCGGCACCGCCTCCACGAAGAAGACCTGCTTGGGCGCCTTGTAGTTGGCGATCAGCGTGTGCGCATGCTCGATCAGCTGCGACTCGGTGAGGTCGGAGCCGTCGCGTCGCTGCACCAGCGCGGTGACCTGCTGGCCCCAGCGCTCGTGCGGGGTGCCCACCACGACCGCGTCGAAGACGCCGTCGTGTCGCAGCAGCACCGCCTCGACCTCCTCGGGGTGCACCTTCTCGCCGCCGGTGTTGATGCAGACGGAGCCGCGACCGAGCACCGTGACGGTGCCGTCCTCCTCACGGCGGGCGAAGTCGCCGGGGATGACCCAGCGGACGCCGTCGATCTCCTTGAAGGTCGCGGCGGTCTTCTTGTCGTCCTGGTAGTAGCCGATCGGGATCGGCCCGGAGCGCCCGAGCATGCCGCGCTCCCCCACCGCGGCCGGCGTCATGTCCGGTGTGAACACCTCCACCTCGTCGGTCACGCCGAAGCGTGCCGACCCGTCTCCTTCGCCCGTGTCGAACGACGAGCCGGTGGCGCCGGACTCCGAGGCGCCGTACGAATCGAGGATGAACTTGCCCGGGAAGGCCGCGCGGATCTCCTCGCGCACCCCGAGGGACAGCGGCGCCGCTCCGTTGGAGATGGCCGCGAGCCCGCTGAGGTCCCAGCGGTCGGGCTCCTTGAGGACCGCCTCCGCGATCGGTCGCGCCATCGCGTCGCCGAGCATGGCCAGCGAGACCGTGCGCGACTTGGCGGCGAGGTCGAGGACGAGCTCGGGGTCGAAGTTGGCCTGCGTGTAGTAGGCGATCGACTGCCCGCTGACCAGGGCGTTTCCCATGATCCACTGGCTGCCGCCGTGCATCAGCGGGCCGCACGCCATCAGCACCATGGGGGTCTCGTTGGCCGCGGCCTCGGCCGCGAGGGCCTCGACCGACTCGATCGGGGCGCCGTAGCGGGCGGCGTTCAGGGCGGCGCGGATGAGGTCGGCCTGCCGCCAGACCACGCCCTTGGGCGACCCGGTGGTGCCGCCGGTGTAGATGACGTAGTGGTCGTCGTCGTCTCTCTTCACCGTCGAGCGGTCGCCGCCCGCGGTGGCCATCGCTTCGGCGTACGACTCGTCCATCACCAGGACGTGCTTGAGCGGCTTGAGCAGGTCACCGGCGATGTCGACGTAGTCCGGTGCGATCACCGCAGCGACGCAGTCGGCGTTGTCGTAGAGGTGGGCGAGCTCGTCGCGGAGGTACTTGTAGTTGATGTTGATCGGCACCGCACCGATCTTGAGGGTGCCGAAGAAGGCGTCGATCCACTCGATCCGGTTGTGCGCGTGTACGGCGACGTGGTCACCGTGCCCGATGCCCTGGGCGAGCAGGTGGTTGGCGAGACGGCTCGCGCGCTCGTCGATCTCGGCATAGGTGTAGGCCGCGTCGATGGTCTCGACGAAGGTGCGCTCGCCGACGACGTCCGCCATGGCCTCGAGCAGGTCCGGCAGAGTCAGGGGGCGAGGTGCGGACTCGGTCACGGGCTCAGGGTCCTACAGGAACGTGTTCTGGTCTACCGTTTGATCATGCGCGCCATCTGGAAGGGTTCCGTCTCGTTCGGCCTCGTCAACGTGCCGGTGAAGCTCTACTCGGCCACCGAGTCCCACGACGTCTCGTTCCGTCAGGTCCATGCCAAGGACGGCGGGCGGATCAAGTACCAGCGCGTCTGCTCGATCGACGGCGAGGAGGTGCCCTACTCCGACATCGCCAAGGGCTACGAGACCGAGGACGGCGAGATGGTCATCCTCACCGACGACGACCTGGCCGAGCTGCCGTCGACGTCGTCGCGCGAGATCGCGGTCGAGAAGTTCGTGCCCAGCGACCAGATCGACCCGATGATGTTCGAGAAGTCCTACTACCTCGAGCCCGAGAAGTCCGGGGCCAAGCCCTACGCCCTGCTGCGCCAGGCGCTCAAGGACGCCGACCGGATGGCGGTCGTGACGGTCGCGCTGAGGCAACGGACCTCCGTCGCGGTGCTGCGCGTGCGCGACGACGTGATCGTGCTCCAGACCATGATGTGGCCCGACGAGGTCCGCCAGCCCGACTTCACCATCGAGGCCGGCGACGTCAAGGACTCCGAGGTCAAGATGGCGCACATGCTCGTCGAGACCCTGGCCGGCGACTTCGACGCGTCCGAGTTCGAGGACGACTACGCCGGTGCCGTCGAGTCCCTGGTGAAGACCAAGATCGAGGGTGGCGAGGTCAAGAAGACCGCCACCTCCACCAAGTCCTCCGGCGAGGTCGTCGACCTGCTCGCGGCCCTGCAGAAGTCGGTCGCGGCCGCGAAGTCGGCGCGCGGCGAGTCGCCCGCGGCCTCCTCCGATGACGACAAGGCAGAGAAGCCCGCCAAGAAGACCGCCGCGAAGAAGACGCCGGCCAAGAAGGCGGCGAAGAAGGCCCCCGCCAAGAAGACCCCGGCGAAGAAGGCCAGCTGACTCTCCCAAGTTCGGGTAAATGAGGGAAACCCCGATGTGGAGATCCGCCGCGACAGCAACGCTGTGACGAGTGGGGAATCCAATGAAAGGGAACCGCTCATGCGCAAGCTCATCGCTCTGATCGCGGCGCTCGGCATCATCACAGTCGCGGCGCCGGCCAACGCGGCCATCTACGAACGGATGAAGTGGGACGACTCGTTCAGTGACACGTTCGACGACTGCGGGCTCGAGGGCCTGGAGTACGACTGGGAGGGACACGGCGTGGCCATCATCCGCACCGTGGCCGGTACCGACGAGGCCTATCTCGGCTCGAACACCTTCCACTACGCCGAGACGTTCACGAACCCGGCCAACGGGAAGTCCTTCACCGTCACCGGGAACGTCCGCACCCGCGAGACGTCCGCGACGCACATCGAGGGCAACCTCTGGGCCTTCACCAACAAGGACTCCGGCGGCTCGTGGGTGCTCCGGAACTCCGCCGGCAAGATCCTCTTCCACGATGCCGGCACGGTCGAATACACCATCGTGTGGGACACCCTGGGCGACGGACAACCGAGCGCGGAGTACGTCTCCGACCAGCTCGACGCGATCCACGGCCACTTCAACGAGGTCAGCTTCTGTGATGACCTCGTGCTGCCGCTGCTGGCTTGACCGGGGGCACGGGTGTCTCGCCACGGGCGGCAGCCGAGTCGGGCACGCGGCGCGACATCTCGGCGAAGACGAAGTCAGCCAGCCGCGGGGAGACCAGGTTGAAGACCTCGGTGACCGTGCCGATCACGCCGTTGACGGTGATCGGCCGGTCCTCGAGCGCGCGCACGACCCGCTCGGCGCAGTGCTCGGGGCTCTCGGCGCGGCTGGTGGAGTAGGCCTCGGTCGGGCCGATCATGTCGGTGGCGACCAGCGCGACGCGGACGTTGGTGCAGGTCACGTTGTCGAAGAAGGCCTCGCGGCCCATGATCCGGCCCCACACGTCGAGCGCGGTCTTGGAGGCGATGTAGGCGGAGAACTTCGGCGCCTTGATCTGGTTGCCCCAGGTGACGATGTTGACGACGTGCCCGAACTTCTGCTCGCGCATCGCGGGCAGCAGCCCCATCGTCAGCCGCACGGGGCCGAAGAAGTTGACCGCCATCATCCGCTCGAAGTCGTGGAAGCGGTCGTGGCTGAGGTCGAGCGAGCGCCGGATCGAGCGGCCGGCGTTGTTGACGAGGTAGTCGATCGCCCCGTGCCGCACCAGCAGGTCCTCGACCAGCGCGTCGACCGCCTCGCCGTCCGTCAGGTCCAGCGTGTACGTCGAAGCGCGACCGCCCCGCGCCACGATCTCGGCCTGCACGCGGGCCAGCTCGTCGGCTCGACGTGCCACGAGCAGCACGTGGGCGCCACGGCTCGCTGCGGCGTACGCCGTGTGCTCGCCGATGCCGGACGAGGCGCCGGTGACCAGGACGGTGGCGCCCAGCAGCGGGCTCGGCGCGCTCGGGCGCAGGGTGCGGTGCAGACGGGACAGCACGGCGGCAGGGGTCTGGAGGAGCAGGCTCACGTCGCAGGACCCTAGCCGGGGGATGCCTACATGTCGTTGCCGAGGAACAACGGGTCGCCGCCGGTCATCTCCAGCTCGCCGATGCGTTCGCACGCCCCGGTGACCACATCGCAGTCGTGGAACCGCGCGCCCGCCCCACCGCTCGACGCCACCAGGATCGAACCGTCGGTGTCGATCGTCCACTGCCTCGCGCCGTCCTGCTCGGTCACCGACAGCTGCAGCGGCGGCGCATCGAAGGTCGCCGCCAGCGTGCTCGACCAGGCCAGGACGTGCTGCCCGTCGTGGGTGAGCTGGGAGTCGATGGCACCGGGCACGAAGCGGTAGGTGCGATCCCCGACCGGTCGCTGCTGGGCCGGCGGCTGCCCGTCGTAGAGCACGACGCCGTTGCGGACGTCGGCGATCCGCGTCTCCGGTCCGGCGAAGTTGACGCTGCCGGGCTCGCTCGCCTCCTGCGCCACCGTGCCGAAGCTGGTGCGGTAGAAGACGACCCCGTCGTCGAAGGCCTCGATCACGAAGGGGTCGCAGCCGGCGCACGCCAGGCTGATTGATCTGGCTCCTGTCGCGGTGTCGACCACGAGCAGTCGCGGCGCCCCCTCGGTCCAGACGGCGACGGCAACCTGCGCGCTCGTCGGATCTGCCTTCGCGGTGGGGTGGAAGTCGGGCCGGTCCTCGACCTCGCCGTCGTAGAGCACCTTCGTCGTGCCGTCGAGGCCCAGCAGCATCGGCCGGCCCGCGTCGTAGTAGACGACGCCGTTGGCGGTCGCGGCCGCGTCCGTGTCCAGCCATTCGAGGTCGCTGATGTCGGCGCTGCGATCGCCGTAGTGCATGACGCGTCCGGGATCGGCGTACGCCCGCAGACCCTGTGCCAACGCCGGATCGGTGGCAACCTGCCCGTCGTTGGAGCCGGCCTTGGGTGAGCCCATCAGTTGCGTCGTTGCGAATCCGCCCACGACGAGCACCGCTGCGACGGCACCGGCCACGATCGCGCGCCGACGGGTGCGGATCCGCCGCCCGCTTCGCATCACGGAGGACAGGTCGCCGGTGGGGGCCACCACCCGGTCGAGGTGGTCGGCGAGCGCTTCGCGGAGGTCGGCAGTCATGACAGGTCCCCTTCCGGGAGGGCCGCACCCGTGGCGCGGCGGAGGTTGGCGAGGGCGGCCGCGGCCTGCGACTTCACGGTCCCGCGCGAGCACCCCAGGGCGTCGGCGATCTGCTGCTCGCTGAGGTCCTCGTAGTAGCGCAGCACGATCACCGCACGCTGCCGCGGCGCCAGCGCGACGACGGCGGGCCACAGGGAGTCCCGCTCGACCAGGCCGTCCTCGGCCGACGGTGACGGCGGTGGCTCGCCCACGTCGGCATGGGGTCGCTCACGCCGCCAGCGGGCCGAGCGGCGCGTGCTCAGCACCTCGTTGACCACCATCCGCCGTACATAGGCATCGGGGTGGTCAGCCGCCGACACCCGCCGCCACGATGCGTAGACCTTGGCGAAGGCGGCCTGGCAGGCGTCCTCGGCCGACGCCGAGTCACCGGCGATGGCGAGCGCGGTGCGATACATCCGCGGCCACGTCGCGGCGAAGTAGGCCGGGAAGTCCCGTTCGGCGTCCGTCACGATGGCTCCCCGATCGACAGTCGGCGCGTACGGCGCGTTGTTGCTCATGCCCCACAGACGTCGGTGGGCCCTCGACAGGTTGTGTCGAGGGCCGGCCGACTATCTCAGGAGAGCATGCCCCGCACGACCCGCAGCCCGACCGACAGACGTGCCAGGTCGGCCGCCTCGTCGCGACAGATCTCCTCGAGCGTGGCCGCGGCCCGGCCGATCACCTCGGCGTCGGCGTCCTCCCACTCGGCGACCCGGGCCGGGGCGGAGTCCTCGGCCGAGGTCGAGGAGAGCACCGCGGCGGTGAGCTGCTGGTGCACGGCGTAGAGGTCGTCGCGCACCGCCGCCCGGGCCATCGTCTGCCAACGGTCCTCACGCGGCAGCGCGAAGATCCGCTCGACCAGCGCCGGCAGTCCGAGGCGCTCGCCGAGCGCGAAGTGCACCCGCGCGACCTCGACCGGGTCGAGGTCCAGGCTCTCCGCGGTCTCGACGACGCCGAGCAGCGCATAGGCGGAAGCGAGTACGGCGACGCGCGTGGCCAGCTCCTCCGGCACCCCGGCGTTGGTGAGCCGATCGCGGCGACCGACGAAGTCGTCGAGCTCCTGCCCGCTCATCAGCTCGGGCAGCACCGCCAGCACGGACTGCACGCGCCCCTGGAAGAAGTCGACGGTGGCCATCGAGTCGAGCGGGGGCCGACGGTTGTTGACCAGCCAGCGCGACGCGCGCTCGACCAGGGTGCGCATCTCGATCCGCATCCGGGTCTGCCGCTCGGCCGGCACCTGGTTGTCGTAGGACGCGATCTCGTCGCGCATCGCCAGCGACCCGAAGATCTCCCGCGCGACGAAGTTGGCGCGCGTCAGGTCGGCGACGCTGGCACCGGTCTCTCCCTTGAGCCGCGCGATGAACGTCATGCCGGCGCCGTTGACGAGGTCGTTGACCACCTGGGTCACGATGATCTCGCGACGCAGCGGGTGCTCCTCCATGGCTGGCACGTGGTCGGCCTGCATCCGCGAGGGGAAGTAGCTGAGCAGGTCGTCGCGGAGGTAGGGGTCGTCGGGCAGGTCGGAGGCGAGCAGCTCGTCGGCCAGCACGATCTTGGTCCATGACAACAGCACCGACAGCTCGGGCATCGACAACCCCTCGCCGCGGTCGAGGCGTCGGCGCACCTGCCTGGA
>JBDSPC010000023.1:0-13059 GCA_039914485.1 Nocardioides sp. | reverse complement strand
GGCCCTGGACGTCATCGCCGACAAGCTCAACGAGCTCAGGGCCGAGCGCGGGCCCGACACCGTCGGCGTCTTCGGCGGCGGCGGGCTGACGAACGAGAAGGCCTACCAGCTCGGGAAGTTCGCCCGGGTCGCGCTCGGCACCTCGCAGATCGACTACAACGGCCGCTGGTGCATGTCGTCGGCCGCCTCGGCCGGGACGCGCGCGTTCGGGCTCGATCGCGGGCTGCCGTTCCCGCTGGCGGACATTGAGGAGGCCGACGTCGTCGTCCTCGTCGGGTCGAACATGGCCGAGACGATGCCGCCGGCCGCGCGCCACCTCGACGCCCTTCGGGAGCGAGGGGGCCAGGTCGTGGTGATCGATCCGCGGCGTACGGCGACTGCCGACCGTGCCGACGTGTTCGTGCAACCGGTCCCGGGATCCGACCTGGCGCTGGCGCTCGGAGTGCTGCACCTGCTGGTGGCGGGCGGGCTCGTCGACTCGGACTACATCGGGTCGCGCACGAGCGGCTGGGAGGCCGTGCGCGACTCGGTCGGTGCGTGGTGGCCGGAGCGGGTCGAACGCGTGACGGGCGTGCCGGCATCGGAGGTGCGCGCGCTGGCCGCGTTGCTGGGTGGGGCTGGTCGCGTCATGGTGCTCACTGCGCGCGGCGCCGAGCAGCACGCGACCGGCTCGGACACCGTGCTGGCGTGGATCAACGTCGCGCTGGCGCTGGGCATGCCCGGCACGCCGGGTGCCGGCTACGGCTGCCTGACCGGGCAGGGCAACGGCCAGGGCGGGCGCGAGCACGGGCAGAAGTCCGACCAGCTGCCGGGCTACCGGATGATCGACGACCCGGCGGCTCGCGCGCACGTCGCGGGGGTCTGGGGCATCGAGCCCGACTCCCTTCCGGGCAAGGGGCGGTCGGCGTACGAACTGCTGGACGCACTGGGTCAGGAGGACGGGCCGTCCGCGCTGCTCGTCTTCGGTTCCAACATCGTGGTCTCCGCGCCGAACGCCACGCACGTGACCTCGCGGCTGGAAGCGCTCGACCTGCTCGTCGTCGCCGACATCGTGCTCTCCGAGACCGCGGCGATCGCTGACGTGGTGCTGCCCGTGACGCAGTGGGCCGAGGAGACCGGCACCATGACCAACCTCGAGGGGCGGGTGATCCTCCGCCAGCGTGCGGTCTCGCCGCCGACGGGCGTGTGGTCCGACCTCGACGTGATCTCCGGTCTGGCATCGCGGCTCGGGTCGCCGATCCCGTTCGCGACCGACCCGTCCGAGATCTTCGAAGAACTGTGCCGGGCGTCCGCGGGTGGTAAGGCGGACTACGCCGGCATCACCTACGACCGGATCCTCGCCGAGCACGGGGTCTTCTGGCCGTGCCCCACGCCTGAACATCCGGGCACACCGCGGATGTTCACTTCCTCGTTCGCACACCCTGACGGACTCGCGCGCTTCCACGCCGTCGAGCACCGCGGTCCGGCCGAGGTGCCGGACGGCGACTACCCGGTGCATCTCACGACCGGGAGGGTGCTCGCGCAGTACCAGTCCGGCGCGCAGACTCGTCGTGTGCGCGATCTCCCCGACAACGGCCCGTTCGTCGAGCTGCACCCAATGCTGGCCGGTCGGATCGGCGCGGTCGATGGTTTGCCCGTGACGGTGGCGACGCGGCGGGGCTCGATGAGCGCGCCTGCGCGGGTCGTCACGACCATCCGGCCGGACACGATCTTCGTGCCGTTCCACTGGGTCGGTGCCAACCGGCTGACCAACGACGCACTCGACCCGGCCTCGAAGATGCCGGAGTTCAAGGTGTGCGCGGCCTCCGTGAGCGCCTCGTGAGCGAACGCCTCGTGGTGATCGGCGGCGGCATGGCCGCCGTGCGCTTCGTGGAGGAGCTGGTCTCTCGGTCCTACGCCGGAGCGGTGACCGTCCTGGCGGACGAGCAGCATGCGCCGTACAACCGGATC
Organism: Nocardioides sp.; assembly: GCA_039914485.1. GTDB lineage: Bacteria > Actinomycetota > Actinomycetes > Propionibacteriales > Nocardioidaceae > Nocardioides. Next base: position 11,109 of record JBDSPC010000023.1, on the reverse strand, counting down.
CTGCTGTCCGCCGTGCTCGAGGGGACGCACGGCGTGGACGCGATCACCCTGCGCTCCGCCGCGTGGTTCGCGGAGCAGGGCGTCGACCTGCGGCTCGGTGCCCGCGTGCTCGAGATCGACCGGACCGCCGGCGAGGTGATGCTCGTCGACGGCACCCGCCTCCCCTTCGATCGCCTGGTGCTCGCGACGGGGTCGATCCCGACCCTGCCCCCGATCCGCGGGCTGGTTCGGTTCGACGGATCGCTGCACCCCAAGGTGCACGCCTTCCGCTCGATCGCCGACTGTCGTGGGCTCGACGAGGCTGCCGTGTCCGACGCACGCGCCGTGGTCGTCGGCGGGGGACTGCTCGGCCTGCAGGTCGCGCGGGCGCTGTCGATCCGCGGCCTGCACACCGAGATCGTGGAGGGTGCCGAGCACCTGCTCGCCTCGCAGCTCGGCGAACCAGGTGGCCGCGTGCTCGCGCGCGACCTGCGCCGGCTCGGGACCGCTGTCTACACGGGCGCGCGGGCGATCAAGATGACCGACGAGGGTGTCCAGCTCGACAACGGCTATGAGCTCACGGCCGACCTGGTCGTGCTCACGGCCGGTGGGCGGCCGTCGACGGCGCTCGCCCGGCGGGCCGAGCTGATGGTTCGGCGCGGAGTCGTCGTCGACTCGTCGCTGCGCTCCGTCACCGATGACCGCATCCACGCGATCGGCGACTGCGCCGAGCACCGCCGCCGTGTCACCGGCTTCGTCCCGCCGGCCTGGGAACAGGCGGGCGTGCTCGCCTCTGTTCTCACCGGTGGGACGACTCGCTACGACGGCTCGCGCAGCGTCGCCCGGCTCCGTGCGACCGACCTCGAGGTGGCCGTGCTGGGTGACCCCGAGCGGGCGGTCGGCGAGATCGTCGAGATGACGAATCCGATCGCCGGCTCGCACCGCCGCCTCGTCGTCGAGGGCGGCGTGATCGTGGCGGCCGCGCTCGTCGGGGACCTGTCGCGGGTCGGGCTGATCACCCAGCTCTACGACCGCGGGACGGTCCTGGGGCCGGACGAACCCGGGCAGCTGCTCCTCGGCGAACCCGCTTCCGCGCCCGTCGTGCTGCCCGACGAGGCCGAGGTCTGCGCGTGTGCGGGCGTCACGGCCGGGTCGATCCGCGCCTGCTCGTCGTTCGACTCCTGTCGAGAGTCCACCCGCGCGACCACCGGCTGCGGGGGCTGTGAGTCGGTCGTACGGCGCCTGCTGGCCGAGGAGACGCCCGCGCCGGTCGCCGTACCTGCTGGCTAGCGCCGGGTCGGGTGCGGCTTGCGCAACGAGTCGGGGAGCAGCCCGGCGCCGGGGGCGCTGTCCGACGCGGCAACCCAGTCGCCGGGGTTCGAGAACGCACAGCGCTGGAGGCTCAGGCACCCGCAGCCGATGCACGACTCGAGACCGCTCTTCAACCGCTCGAGGGCCGCGATCTGCTCGTCGAGCCGGCCCCGCCAGTGCTGGGAGATCTTGTGCCAGTCGGCCTTGGTCGGGGTCCGGTTGGCGGGCAGCCGGGACAGCTCGTCCTTGATCTCCTCGAGGGTCAGCCCCACGTTGGACGCCGCTCGGATGAAGGCGAGGCGGCGCAGCACGCTCCGCTCGAACCGGCGCTGTCCGCCGCCCGATCGGCTCGCCTCGATCAGGCCCTCTGCTTCGTAGAAGCGCAGGGCCGAGGCGGCGAAGCCGCTGCGCTCCACGATCTCGCCGATCGGCAACACATCATGCTTGTTCATGTTTCCCCTTGAACTCAAGTTCACTTGAACTTGAATGATTGCTGCATGACAACGAACACGCAAGCACGGGTGGCACTCGTCACCGGAGGAACCGCGGGCCTGGGGCTCGCGCTGACCAGGGCGTTGGCGGCCGACGGCTGGCACGTCATCACGGACGGCCGCAACGAGGGGCGCATCAAGGAGGCGGAGCTCTCGCCCAACGTCCATGCCGTCGTCGGCGACATCACCGACGCCGACCACCGCAGCGCACTCGTCAACGCCGTGTGGGAGCAGGGCCGGCTCGACCTGTTGGTCCACAACGCCAGCACCCTCGGGCCGCTGCCGATGCGACCGCTGGCGGAGGTGGGCATCGCCGAGATGGCCGAGGCGTGGCGCACCAACGTCGGCGCCCCACTCGTCCTCACCGGCGAGCTCTTGCCGTGGCTGCGCCCGGGGGAGTCGACGATCGTCTCCATCAGCTCCGATGCGGCCGTCCACCACTACGAGACCTGGGGGCTGTACGGCGCCGGCAAGGCCGCGCTCGACCATGTGACGCTCACCTTCGGTGCCGAGACCGGCGTTGCGGCGTACGCCATCGATCCCGGCGACATGCGCACCCAGATGCAGCAGGACGCGTTCCCGGGCGAGGACATCTCGGACCGGCCGCTGCCCGAGACGGTCGTCCCGAGCCTCCTGCGGCTGCTCGAAGCCCGTCCCGAGTCGGGGCGCTACCAGGCCAAGGACTTCTGATGACCATGCTCAGTGAAGCGCCCGGAGTGCACTTCGAGGCGTCCGTCTTCGCGCCGCAACCGGCCGAGGCGCGCGGATTGGCGCGGGACGAGGTCCGGCTCCTCGTAGGCACGTCTCACGGCGTCGCGCATGCCCGCTTCCGTGACCTGTCGGAGCACCTGCGCGCCGGCGACGTGCTTGTCGTCAACAATTCCGCGACCGTCAACGGCGAGATCGATGCGACCCTCCACGGCTTCGATGTCGTGCTGCACGTGGCCGCCCGGCTCGACGACGGCGACCGCGTGGTCGAGCTGCGGTCGGCACCCGACGCGGCGCGAGCGGTGCTGGATGCCTGGCCCGGCGACGTGGTCCTGGTCGGCGAGGAGCGAGTGACGCTGGGCGAGCCGTGGCCGATGACCTCGTCGCCCACAGGTGGTGGGAACCGGCTCTGGCGGGCGCGGGTCCGCGGCGACCTGGACGCCGCGCTGGAGCGGGCGGGGAGGCCGATCGCCTACGGCTACCTCGACCGGCGCTACCCCCTCGCCGCCTACCAGACGGTCTTCGGCACCCGGCCCGGCAGCGCGGAGATGGCGTCGGCCGGGCGGCCCTTCACCGAGGCCCTGGTCACCAGGCTGGTCGCGAGTGGCATCGCCTTCGCCCCGGTCACGCTGCACACCGGCTTCTCCTCCCAGGAGGCCGGCGAGGCACCAGGACCGGAGTGGTTCGAGGTGCCGGAGCCGAGCGCACGGCTGATCAATGCCGCGCGCACCGGTGGTGGTCGGGTGATCGCCGTGGGCACCACGGCCACCCGGGCGATCGAGTCCGCGGTGTCGGCCGGGAGGGTCGTGGGCTCGAGCGGCTGGACGCACAGGGTGATCACGCCCGCCGCACCACCCGAGATCGTCGACGGGCTGATCACCGGCTGGCACGACCCGCACGCCTCACACCTGCTCCTCGTCGAGGCCGTGGCCGGACGAGCGCTCACGCAGGCGGCGTACGACCAAGCGGTGAAGCACGGCTACCTGTGGCACGAGTTCGGGGACTCCGCGCTGCTGCTCGGGCAACGCTGAGGCTCGGGGACATACCCAACACTGGGGAGGGCAGCGGGTTCAGAGCGTTGGTTGGTCTAGTCCGCTCGTGGAAACTCGACCCCGGGTTGCCCGTTTCCCAGACGATCGCCCCCCACAGGCGCACGCTGTTGGCGTCTTCGAACGGCGAAGACACTGCGCGTCGGACCGGGCCGGCGCTCCGCAGGTCACAGGAGCGCTTTGAGGTGGGGGACCGCAATGACCAGTCATGAGCGTCGAGGCGTATTCGGCCCGGGAACACCTGCCACGCTGACTCGCCGGCGCGCGCCTGCCCTGGTCCTCGCGGCGCTGCTGGCGGTCATGGCCGTGCCGGGGGTGGCCCACGCCGACACCATCCTGAACACCGTGGTCAGCGGCGGCAGCCCCACCGTGGTGGCCGGGGCGACGACCTCCATCGGCTACAGCATCCAGAACAACAACACCGGCAACGGTTCCAATGGCGGCGACACCCAGAACAGCTGCAACCCTGCTGATGCGTCGCCCGCCACGCTGACGGTGAACGTGCCCGCCGCGGTCAGTGTCACTCCGGCGTCCCGCGTCTTCAACTCGTGCCTCAGCACCCAGACCTTCGGCTTCTCCTCCAGCACTCCCGGTTCATACGTGATCTCGGTGTCGGTGTCGGACTCAGGCGTGGGGACCTATGTCACCGGCGGCGCGACGTTCACGCTGGTGGTGACGGCGCCGGTCGTGGTCAACACCGCGCCCAGCGTCACGATCAGCAATGTGACCGCCGGCGCCTCCTACGAGTTCGGCAACGTGCCCGTGGCCCGCTGCGATGTCAGCGACCAGGAGGACGGCGCCTCCAGCTTCGTGGCCACCCTGAGCACCGTCAGCGGCGCTCGCGCGGCCGAGGGGCTCGGCAGTCAGACGGCATCTTGTAGCTATACCGACATGGGTGGGAAGTCCGCCACCGCGTCCGCGAATTACATGATCGTGGACACCACAAAGCCGTCGGTGACCGTGGCCGCCCCCGCGCCGACCGAGGCCACCGGCGCCCTGACCCCGGTCACCTTCTCCGCCAGCGCCTACGACGCGGTGGACGGCGACCGTCCCGTCACCTGTACGACCGGCGCTGGCACGGGCTTCGCCTCCGGTGACTCGTTCCCCGTGGGCACCACGACGCTCACCTGCTCGGCCACGGACAAGGCCGGCAACACGGGGAGCAGTGACCCGTTCAACGTCATCGTCACTGACACGACCATGCCGCTCGTCACGACCCCGGCCAACATCGTGGTGGGCAACGCCGTGGCAACCGTGGCCTACGACGACGCGACCGCCACCGACCTGGTGGACGGCCCGCTGGCCGTCAACTGCACGCCGGCCTCCGGGACCGCTTTCTCGCTCGGCACCACCACCGTGACCTGCTCGGCCACCGACACCGCCGGCAACACGGGGACCAACACGTTCACGGTCGAGGTGCAGGACGACACGTTGCCCGTTGTCACGGTCCCCCCGGACGTCACCGCCGAGGCGACCGACGCCACCGGGGCGCAGGTCGCCTACGACGTCGCCAGCGCCGAGGACGACGTGGACGGGCCCCTGGCAGTGACGTGCAGCAAGGCGTCGGGGACGACCTTCCCGCTCGGCACCACCACGGTCACCTGTACGGCGACCGACGCTGCCGGCAACGTCGGCGACAACTCCTTCACGGTGACGGTCGTGGACACCACCGCACCGCAGGTGGGCGTCCCGGACGACATCACCCGGGAAGCCACCTCCGCCGCAGGTGCCACCGCCGACTTCAACACGTCGGCCAGCGACGCGGTCGATGGCTCCGTGCCCACCAGCTGTGACCCGGGGTCGGGTTCGACCTTCGCGCTGGGCACCACGACCGTGATCTGCTCGGCGACCGACGCCGCCGGCAACACCGGCAGCGCCAGCTTCACGGTCACCGTCAGGGACACCACGGCTCCAGAGGTCACGGTGCCCGCCCACGTGGTGGCCGAGGCGACCGGCCCCGCCGGCGCCAACGTGGTCTATGGCGACGTCAGTGCCAGCGACATCGTCGACGGCCCGATCACCCCGACCTGCTCGCAGGCCTCCGACACCGTCTTCGCGCTCGGCACCACGACCGTGACTTGCACCGCGGTCGACGCCGCGAACAACGAGGGCACGGGATCCTTCACCGTCGAGGTTGTCGACACCACGGCCCCGGACGTGCACGCCCCGGCCAACCTGGTCGTCGGCAACACCTCCGGCACGGGTGCTGACAACGTGGCCTACTCCGGCGCCACCGCGAGCGACCTCGTGAGTGGCAGCCTTACGGTGACCTGCTCGCCGGCCTCGGGCAGCACCTTCGCCCTCGGCTTCACCACCGTCACCTGTCGCGCCACCGACGCGGCCGGGAACACCGGCACGGCGACCTTCACCATCGAGGTCCAGGACCAGACCAAGCCGATCGTCACGGTCCCGGCCGACATCGTCGCCGAGGCGACCGGTGCCAACGGAGCAGCGGTCACCTGGATCGGCGTCACCGCGAATGACGACGTGAGCGGGCCGCTGGACGCGACCTGCACGACGGAGTCCGGGGCGGTCTTCCCGCTCGGGATCACCACGGTCACCTGCTCCGCGGCTGACAGTGCTGGCAACGTGGGTGACAACGCGTTCACGGTCACGGTCCGCGACACCCTGGCTCCGACCCTGACCGTCTCCGCGAGCAGGACGGCCACCGCGACCTCGGTCAACGGTGCCGTGGTGACGTTCAGCGCCCCGACCGCAACGGACGTCGTGGACGGCCCAGTGACGGCCACCTGCGACAAGGTCTCTGGCAGCACCTTCGCCCTGGGCTCGACCACGGTGACCTGCACGGCCACGGACGCGGCCGGCAACACCGGCACCCAGACGTTCAACGTCACCGTCACCGTTGGCTGGTCGGGAGTGCTCCAGCCGGTCAACGCCGATGGCGGCTCGAGCTTCAAGCTCGGCAGCACCGTGCCGGTCAAGTTCTCGCTCACCGGAGCCAGCGCTGGGATCAGCAACCTGTCCGCTCGGCTGTACCTCCAGCGCCTCGGCTCGAACGCCGCGGGCGGTGTTCTCGAGGCGATCTCGACCTCGAACGCCACCACCGGCAACCTGTTCCGCCATGACGGCACCAGCCAGTACATCTTCAACCTGGCCACGAAGACGCTGAGCGCCGGCACCTACCAGCTGCGCATCGACCTGGGCGACGGCGTGCTGCGGACGGTGAACATCAGCCTGCGGTAGACGGACTGTGAGGGACGTGAGTGAGGGTTTTCCTCCCCGAAACATGAAGAAACACCGGACACAACATCGGGTTCCTATCGTCACTGCATGACGCACCTGCGCCCCACACTCGTCGTTGTCGGCCACGGCATGGTCGGCCACCGCTTCGTCCAGGCCGCCATCGAGCGCGGCCTCACCGAGACCCACGACATCGTGGTGCTGGGTGAGGAGCCGCGCGCCGCCTACGACCGGGTCGCGCTGACCAGCTTCTTCGCCGCCGACAGCGCCGACGAGCTCTCACTGCTCCCTGAGGGTGAGTACGCCGACCCGCGCGTGCGCCTCGTCCTCGACGCCGCCGTCACGGCGATCGACCGGGTGGCCCGCACAGTCACCTACGTCTCGCCCGCGCCCCGCGTCTCGAAGGAGCCGCTGACCAACCCCGGCGCCGTGCACACGATCAGCTACGACGCCGTCGTGCTCGCGACCGGCGCCGCCCCCTTCGTGCCGCCCGTGCCCGGCCGGGAGCTCGACAACGTCTTCGTCTACCGCACCATCGAGGACCTCGAGGCCATCCGGGAGGCGTCGAGGACCGCCAAGGCCGGCGCGGTCATCGGCGGAGGGCTGCTGGGTCTCGAGGCGGCCAACGCCCTGCACCAGCTCGGCGTGCAGACCCACGTGGTCGAGATGGCGCCGCGACTCATGGCGGTCCAGATCGACGATGCCGGTGGGGCCACGCTCAAGCGCCACATCGAGACACTCGGGCTCACCGTCCACACGGGCGTCATGACAGAGCTGATCGACGGTGACGAGGACAAGGTCGTCAGCGGGCTCAAGTTCGCGGACGTCGAGGAGCCGCTGGCGGTCGAGATCGTCGTCTTCTCCGCGGGCATCCGGCCCCGTGACGCCCTGGCCCGCGAGTGCGACCTCGACGTCGCCGAGCGCGGCGGCATCCTGGTCGATGAGCAGTGCCGCACGTCCGACGATCGCATCTTCGCGGTCGGCGAGTGCGCGGCTCCCGGCGGCAGGATGTACGGCCTGGTCGCCCCCGGTTATGCCATGGCCGAGGTCGTCGTCGACGCCCTCCTCGATGGCCCGGGCACGTTCACCGGCGCCGACATGTCCACCAAGCTCAAGCTGCTCGGAGTCGACGTCGCCAGCTTCGGCGACGCCTTCGCGACCACCGACGGCGCGCTCGAGCTCGTCTACTCCGACGCCGTCGCCGGCGTCTACAAGAAGCTCGTCATCAGCGAGGACGGCACCCGGTTGCTGGGCGGGATCCTCGTCGGCGACGCATCGGCGTACGGCGTGCTCCGACCGCTCGTCGCGAGCGGCATCGCGCTTCCGCCCAACCCGGAGTCGCTGATCCTGCCCGCGTCGGCCGGCGCCGCGCAGATCGGCATGCCCGACGAGGCGCAGGTCTGCTCGTGCAACGACGTGACCAAGGGCCAGATCAAGCACGCGGTCAGCGAGGAGGGCTGCGAGACGGTCGCGGACGTCAAGAAGTGCACGCGCGCCGGGAGCACCTGCGGCAGCTGCGTCAGCGTCGTCAAGAACATCATCGAGGAGCACTTCGAGAGTGTCGGCAAGGTCGTCGACAGGGGCCTGTGCGAGCACTTCCGGCTCAGCCGCCAGGAGCTCTTCGACGTGGTCGCGGTGCACGGCTACAAGCGGTTCGACGACATCGTGGAGTCGCACGGGACCGGTCGCGGCTGCGACATCTGCAAGCCGGCGATCGCGAGCATCCTGGCCAGTCAGTTCAACGGGCACGTCCTCGACCGCGAGAACCGCCAGCTGCAGGACACCAACGACGCCTATCTCGCGAACATCCAGCGCAACGGCACCTACTCCGTCGTCCCACGCATCCCCGGCGGCGAGATCACGCCGGACAAGCTGATCGTCATCGGCGAGGTCGCGCGCGACTTCAACCTCTACACGAAGATCACCGGCGGCCAGCGGATCGACCTGTTCGGCGCCCGGATGGAGGAGCTGCCCGCGATCTGGCGCCGGCTCGTCGATGCGGGCTTCGAGTCGGGCCACGCCTACGGCAAGTCGCTGCGCACGGTGAAGTCGTGCGTCGGCTCGACCTGGTGCCGCTTCGGGGTGCAGGACAGTGTGGGCCTCGCCATCGCCCTCGAGCTGCGCTACCGCGGTCTCCGCAGCCCGCACAAGCTCAAGGGCGGCGTCAGCGGTTGCGCCCGTGAGTGCGCCGAGGCCCGCGGCAAGGACTTCGGCGTGATCGCGACCGAGAAGGGCTGGAACCTCTACGTCGGCGGCAACGGTGGCGCCGTACCGGCCCACGCCCAGCTGCTGGCCGGCGACATCGACACCGAGACGCTGATCTCCTACCTCGACCGCTTCCTCATGTACTACATCCGCACCGCCGACCGGCTCCAGCGCACGGCCGGCTGGATCGGGCAGCTCGACGGTGGGCTGGAACGGGTGCGCGAGGTCGTCGTGGAGGACTCCCTCGGGCTCGGCGCCGAGCTGGAGGCCGAGATGGCCCGGCACGTCGGCGGCTACTTCGACGAGTGGAAGGCGACCCTGGAGGACCCGGAGAAGCTCGGCCGCTTCGTCTCCTTCGTGAACGCACCCGACACCCCCGACCCGAGCATCTCCTTCACCGAGGAGCGTGGTCAGATCCGGCCTTCGGATCCGGACGAGCCGGTCCTGCTGGCGACCACCATCTCCGTGGGTGCGCCGGTTGAAGCGGGGGTGCTCTGATGACGCGCGGCGGCCACAGCTGGGAGAAGGTGTGTCCCGTGGACGACCTGGAGATCGAGCGCGGCGTGACGGCGCTGGTGCACGGCCAGGCCATTGCCATCTTCCGCACCCATGACGGCGAGGTCTACGCGCTCGGCAACCACGACCCGTTCGCGAAGGCGTCCGTGCTGGCGCGCGGCATCGTCGGCACCCGCGAGGGCGTGCCGTTCGTGGCCAGCCCGATGCACAAGCACGCCTTCGACCTGCGGACCGGGCAATGCCTCGACGACGAGCACGCCAGCGTCCCGTCGTACGACGTGCTGATCGAGGAGGGCGTCGTGCACATCGGCGGACGACGGCGTGCGGTGGCATGAGCGAGCGGAGCGAGCCGCTGGACGGCTATCGGATCGGGGTGACGGCTGCCCGCAAGGTCGAGGAGCAGATCGCCCTGCTCGAGCGTCGCGGTGCCAAGGTCGACTGGGCACCCGTGCTGTCGAGCGACCCCAACCAGGTCGACGACGCCGAGCTGCGTGCGGCGACGGAAGCCCTCCTGACTGATCCGATCGACATCTTCGTGGCCACCACCGGGATCGGCATGCGGACCTGGCTGGACGCGAGCGAGGCATGGGGGCTGCACGACCGGCTGGTCGCCGCGATCAATGCGAGTGAGGTGCTCGCCCGCGGACCGAAGAGTGTCGGAGCCCTGCGCCGGCGCGGGATCCGCGAGCTCTGGTCGCCCGACTCGGAGTGCTTCGAGGACGTGCTCGCACACCTGCGCGGGCGCGACCTGACCGATCTGAGGATCGTCGTCCAGGAGCACGGCCAGTCCCTCTCGATGGTCGCGCACGCCCTGCAGCGCCAGGGTGCTCGTGTCGACGTGGTGACGGTCTACCGCGTCGAGACCGCCGAGGATCCCGAGCCGATGTTCCGGATGGTCGACCTGATCGCCGAGCGCAAGCTCGATGCAGTCACCTTCACCTCGGCCCCCGCGGTCGCCGCGCTGATGTCGGTTGCCGGCGTCACCGGTCGCCGGGACGAGGTCGTCGCCGCCTTCCAGGCCGACGTGATCGCCACCTGCGTCGGGCCGGTCACCGCGGCCGCCTTCGAGATGTGGGGCGTGCCGACGATCATGCCGGAGCGGTCCCGCCTGGCGGCAATGATCAAGCTCCTCGAGACCGAGCTCCCCTCGCGTCGCGACGGGTTGTCGATCGAGGTCGCCGGCCACGTGCTGCTGCTGCACGGCGACATGGTGCTGCTCGACGGCACCGAGATCCGGCTCTCGCCCGCGCCCCTCGCGGTGCTGCAGGCGCTGGTTTTGAACCCCGGCCACGTCGTCTCCCGCGGTGACCTGCTCGCCGCCCTGCCCAGCGGCACCGCCGGGTCCGAGCACGCCGTCGAGATGGCGGTCGCGCGGCTTCGCGCCGCGCTCGGCACCCGGGTCGTGCAGACCGTGGTCAAGCGCGGATATCGGCTGGCCGTCGCGAGCTGAGCCCGCGTCGCCGTACGCCGATCAGCCGGTCGGCACGACCAGCGCGGTCGCGATCGCGGCGACGCCCTCGCTGCGGCCGGTCAGGCCGAGCCCGTCGGTGGTGGTCGCGCTGACGGAGACGGGGGCACCGACGGCGGCGGAGAGCGCGGCCTCCGCTTCCGTACGGCGGGGGCCGAGGCGCGGCGCATTGCCGATCACC
>JBDSPC010000020.1:0-5963 GCA_039914485.1 Nocardioides sp. | reverse complement strand
GGCCATCGACGCCTCCAAGGAATTCGGCTGACGGTTGTCGGCCATCCAGGCAGCCTGCATGGTCAGCAGCTGCGCGGCCTCCCAGTCAGCCTCCATCTGGAGGAACTTGGCGGCGGCGGCGGACTGCACCTGGGCGGGGCGGTCGTAGTCGACGACGATGCCGGCCTGCGCGAGCAGGTCGCGTGTCAGGTCGAGCGAGGCGCGGGCACAGCCCACGGCCATCGCGGCGACCAGCGGGCGGGTGTTGTCGAAGGTCGCCATGGCACCGGCGAAGCCCTGCTTGACGTCGACCTCCGGCGAACCCAGGAGGTCCTCGGCAGGGACGCGGCAGTCGGTGAAGGTGATGACCGCCGTGTCGGAGGCGCGGATGCCGAGCTTGTGCTCGAGCCGCTCCACCTTCATGCCGGGGTTGCCCTTCTTGACCACGAACGACTTGATCGCCGCGCGGCCGAGAGCCTTGTCGAGGGTCGCCCAGACGACGACGGAGTCGGCCCGGTCGCCGGAGGTGACGAAGATCTTCTCGCCGTTGAGGACGTAGTCGTCCCCGTCGAGGCGGGCGGTCGTGGTGATCGACGCGGAGTCGGAGCCGGTGCTCGGCTCGGTGATCGCCATCGCAGCCCAGGTGCCCGCGAAGCGCTCGCGCTGCTCCTCGTTGGCGACAGAGGCGATGGCGGAGTTGCCCAGGCCCTGGCGGGGCATGGACAGCAGCAGGCCGGTGTCGCCCCAGCACATCTCGGCGATCGAGAGCACGGAGGCGAGGTTGGTGCCGTTCTTCACGGAGCCGTCGTCGGTGCTCTCGTCGCGGCCCACGCCCGAGGCGCCGGCACCTTCGGAGGAGCCCGACTCGGAGAGTCCGTCGATCATGGCCGCGAGCATGTCGAGTTCCTTGGGGTACTCGTGCTCTGCCTGGTCGTACTTGCGCGAGATCGGGCGCAGCATGTTCATCGCGACCTGGTGGGCCTGGTCGACGAGCGCGCGGTGCTTCCTGGGGGTCTCGAGATTGATCATCAGACCAGCACGCTTCCTTCCATGATTCCGACGGCCCGCAGGTCGCGGTACCACCGCTCGACGGGGTGTTCCTTGACGAAGCCGTGGCCGCCGAGGAGCTGGACGCCGTCCAGACCGATCTGCATGCCCTTGCTGGCACACAGGTTGCGGGCCAGCGCGACCTCGCGGGAGAAGTCCTTGCCGGCAGCGGCACGGGAGGCCGCCTTGTAGGTCAGCAGTCGCATGGACTGAAGCTCGATCGCGATGTTGGCGACCATGAACGCCACGGCCTGGCGGTGGCTGATCGGCTCACCGAAGGCCTCGCGCTCGTTGACGTACTGCGTGACGTAGTCGAGGACGGCCTGGCCGGTCCCGACCGCGAGCGCGCACCAGCCGAGGCGCGACAGGCGCACGCATTCGGTGTACGTCGAACCGTCGGTCTCGCCCAGCACGGCCTCGGCCGGCACCTGGACACCCGAGAGGGAGAGCCGGGCCAGGGATGCGGCGCGGACACCCATCGAGGGGTCGGCCTCGACGGTGAGCCCGTCGACTCCGGACTCGACCAGGAACAGCGTCGGCGAGCCGTCGAGCAGTGCGCCCACGATGAAGAGCTCGGAGTCGGCGCCGCGCACGACGCTCGACTTCACGCCGTCCAGGACGTAGCCGTCGCCGGAGCGGGTGGCGGTCGTCGACGGGTTGAGGACGTCGAACAACACGGTGGGCTCGGTCAGCGCGAGCGAGGCGACGGGGACACCCTGCCCGTCATCGGAGGCGCCGGTGAAGGCCGGCAGGTAGGCCTCCTGCTGCGAGGCGGTGCCCCACAGGCCGAGGGCCGTGGCGACGGTGCCGGGGCTGAGGGCGGCGAGGGCCAGGCCCATGTCGCCGTTGCCGAGCGCCTCGGCGACGAGGGTGCCGGCCATGGCCGAGCGCTCCTCGGAGATGCCGCCGAGAGCCTCAGGCACGCCCAGGATCGGCAGCCCGATCTCCAGGCTCGCGGCCAGCACCTCGGCGGGCGCGACGCAGGTCTCGTTGGCGGCGGCGGCCGCGGGGCGCAGCACGTCGGTGGCGTAGTCGGTGACGACGTCGACGAGCATCTGCTCGTCCTCGGTCGGCGTCAGGTCGAACAGGCCGCTGCGACCGGCGGCTGCGGGACGCGTGCCCGAGCCCGACTTGCGCGTGACCTTGCCGAACTGGCGGCTGGCCGCGGTCGCGGTCTTGAAACCGTTGCGGGTCGCGTTGAAGACGAGCTGCTCGGTCTGGCGGCGCAGGCCGACGCGATCGATGAAGTCGCTCTGGGCGAGCTTGTTGAGGCCGGCGACGGCGAGCCCGATGGGGTCGCGGCTCTCACCGGAGGCAAGGCCGTGCCGGTTGCTGGGAGCAGCCATGCTTCCTCGCTTGAAGGTGTCAGTGATCAGGGACATGCGACAACTGTAACTCCGAGTTACACACAGCGCCACAACTTCGGTCGTGTCGCCTGTCACTAGTATCCGCGCCATGTCCGCACGCACCCCCGAAGACGCGCCACTCGCTCCCCATGGACCACTCCCCGACGGCGGCACGGTCCGACCGATGACCCGCTGGGGCACCGAGGTCATGCATCGTCCGCAGCAGATCGTCTCGGCGTACGGCGAAGCGCTGGCCGCCCTCGCGGCCGACATGGTCGCCACGATGCGGGCCGCCGACGGCGTCGGACTGGCCGCCTGCCAGGTCGGAGAGGACGTGGCGATGTTCGTCTTCGACTGCCCGGACGAGTCGGGCCGGCACACGGTCGGCATCGTCTGCAACCCGACGCTGACCCTGCCCGAGGGACGCGATCGCCGGCTCGACGCCGACGACGAGGGCTGCCTCTCCTTCCCCGGTGCGTTCGTCGAGTGCGCCCGCCCCGACTGGGCCGCGGTCGACGGGTTCGACCTGGACGGCGAACCGGTGCACTTCGAGGGCGACGGCCTGCTCGCGCGCTGCCTGCAGCACGAGACCGACCACACCTTCGGCACCGTCTTCGGCGATCGGCTGGCCACCAAGGCGCTGAAGAAGCTGCAGAAGCAGCACGACAAGGTCGCCGAGGACTACCCGCCCGAATGGCCCGTCGGTGCGGAGAGCGACTCGTGACGATCAGGGTCAGCAGCCGCAACGCGAAGTTCCAGCAGTGGGAGGCACTGCTCCACAACCGCACCAAGCGGCACCGGCAGGGTGAGTTCCTCGTGCAGGGCGTCCGCCCGATCACGCTGGCGATCGAGCACGGCTGGACGATCAGGTCGCTGATCAGCGACGGGCGGCCGCGGTTGTCCGCCTGGGCCGGCGAGGTCTGGGACACCACCACGGCCGAGCAGGTCGTGATGGCGCCCGAGCTGGTCGCCGAGCTCGGCGAGAAGGACGAGCCAAGCGAGCTGCTGGCCGTGGTGGAGATGCCGCCCGATCATCTCGACCGCCTCGACCCGGCGGGCCTCACCGTCGTCTTCGACCGGCCCAGCCAGCCCGGGAACCTCGGCACCCTGGCCCGCTCGGCCGACGCGTTCGGCGCGTCCGGGCTGGTCGTGACCGGCCACGCCGCCGATCCCTACGACCCGCGGGCCGTCCGCTCCAGCACCGGTTCCCTCTTCGCGCTCACCTTGGTGCGGGCGCCGTCCCATCGCGAGGTGCTCGACTGGGCCCAACCACACGGGATCACGGTCGTCGGCACGGACGAGACCGGCGCCATCGACGTACGCGAAGCCGATCTGACCGGACCGCTGATCGTCGTCGTCGGCAACGAGACCAACGGCATGACCGCCGCCTGGCGGGAGGCCTGCGACCCGCTCGTGTCGATCCCGATGGCCGGCTCGGCCAGCTCGCTGAATGCCGCGACGGCGGGGTCCATCGTGCTCGAGGAGGCGTTCCGCCAGCGTCGTGCGTGAGTGATGGTCCAGACCGGTCTTGTCGTTTGGCGACCTCAGGAGCCCAATGAAGTGTGATTGAACTGCTGCACGGGCGCCGATCCGGGGAGCACCCGGATTTCCTCACGGAGTACGTCGAGCTGGTCCGGATCGTGGTGTTGTCCGGACTGCTGGTGGGCCTGTTCGTGGCGGGTCCGGCCATGCGGCTGTCGATGTTGTTGCTGCGGCTGACCTCCCCGGACACGGTGATCGGCATCCAGAGCGACGACGACTTCACTATCGGCGAGTTCACGCTCAGTGGCACCTACAACCTGTTCATGCTCGGCGCAGCGCTGGGCGTGCTCGGCGCGGCCGTGTACGTCCTGGTGGCGCCGTGGCTCATCGGTCCCCGCTGGTTCCACGCGTTCACCTTCGCCTTCACTGCCGGGGTGTACGTCGGGTCGCTGGTGATCAAGGACGAGGGCATCGACTTCCACGCACTCAAGCCCCTGTGGCTGGCGATCGCGCTCTTCATCGCCGTGCCGGCTCTCGTGGGGGTGGTGCTCCCCCTGATGGTCAATGCGGTGGCGGTCCGTGGCCCGAGCCGACGGTCGTGGGTCACCCTGGGTGCCCTCCAGCTGGCCCTGTTGCCCAGCGTTGTCATGAGCCTCGTCGTGGCGATCGTGATGGTGCCGGGACTGGCCCTGCGGCGCGCCCTGCTCGAGCCGATCCAGCGCTCCCGGACGGCCATGTGGCTGTTCCGGGCCGCCTTCATGTTCTTCCCGGTGGCCGGCACGGTCATGCTCGGGCAGGACATCGCCTCGCTGGTGTGACTCAGCGGGCGGCGGCGATGTAGCAGGCGACCGCGCTGGCGGCGGCCACGTTGAGCGAGTCGATGCCCGCCCGCATGGGGATGTTCGCGCGCAGATCCGCCGACTGCTCCCAACGCGACGAGAGGCCATGCCCCTCGGAGCCGAGGACCAGGGCGAGGCGTTCGACGCCGGCGACGGCGCCCTCGATCGGGGTCGAGTCGTCCGCCAGGGTCAGCGCGACGGTCGTGAAGCCGGCCGCTGAGAGCGTGGGCAGTGCGGCGTACCAATCAGGAAGACGGGTCCAGGGCATGGTGAAGACGGCGCCCATTCCGACCTTGATCGAACGTCGGTAGAGCGGGTCGCCGCAGCGCGGTGCGAGCAGGACCGCGTCGAACCCGAGGGCGGCGCCGGAGCGGAAGATCGCGCCGACGTTGGTGTGGTCGACGATGTCCTCGAGGACCAGGACGGAGCGAGCGTCGGCGAGCACTTCTTCCACGCTGGGCAGGGGTTTGCGCTCGAACGACGCCAGCGCCCCGCGGTGCACGTGGAAGCCCGTGACCTCCTCGGCCCGGGACTCGGGCAGCACGAAGCAGGGCGCGTCGGTGCCGGCGAGCACGTCGGCCAGCCCGTCCACCCACCGTGGCGCCATCAGGAACGAGCGCGGGACGAAGCCGGCCTCGACCGCACGGCGTACGACCTTCTCCCCCTCCGCCAGGAAGAGCCCGTGGTCGGCCTCGAGGTGCTTGCGCAGCTCGACGTCGCGCAGGTCGCGGTAGTCGGCCAGCCGGGGGTCGGCGGGATCGTCGATCTCGTGCAGCTCAGCCACGCGCCGGTGCTCGATCCGAGAAGCGCTCCGGGTGAGCGACGGCAACGACGTCGCCGACCACGATGATGGCGGGCGGACGCACCTGCTCGGCGGCGATCTCCGCGGCCAGCGTGCCGAGCGTGGCGAGGACGGTGCGCTCCTCGGGCATCGTGCCCTCGACGATCACCGCGACCGGGGTGTCGGCACTGCGGCCCTCGGCGACGAGCGCCTCGGCGATGGCGGCGGCGTTCTCGACGGCCATCAGCAGCACCAGCGTCCCGCGCAGCCGGGCCAGCGCGCCCCACTCGACGAGCGAATCAGGGTGGCCGGGCGGGAGGTGGCCGGAGATGACGGTGAACTCGTGTGCCACGCCGCGGTGGGTGACGGGGATCCCGGCCCGGGCGGGTACGGCGATGGCGGACGACAGCCCCGGGACGACCGTCACCGGGACGCCCGCCGCGTTGCAGGCGATGACCTCCTCGTAGCCGCGCCCGAAGACGAAGTTGT
>JBDSPC010000485.1:0-3104 GCA_039914485.1 Nocardioides sp. | reverse complement strand
GCGTTCCTGCCGATGGCGATGACCGCCGGGCTCACCAGCGCGATCATGGACACCCGCACTCCAGAGATCGTCGAATCGGTCAAGGCCGCCGACCTGTTGCTGGGTCACGACGAGTGGGGCGGCGCGTGGATCGCTGCGCACCGCGCGCGCCAGGCGAAGGAAGCGGCTGCCGCCCAGTGAGCACTCCGTGACCGACGGGCCCGACTTCTCCCTCGCGGACGTGGGCCGCGAGGGCCTCATCACGCCCTCCGGCGCCGAGCCGGCCACCCACGACGGCACCGGCCGCGTCGACCTCGCCTTCACGATCCACAGCCT
The DNA here is from genome assembly GCA_039914485.1 of Nocardioides sp. GTDB lineage: Bacteria > Actinomycetota > Actinomycetes > Propionibacteriales > Nocardioidaceae > Nocardioides. The sequence goes on along the minus strand of JBDSPC010000485.1, from coordinate 2,789 downwards.
CGCCGAGGGCGGCGCCGAGGTGCCGCCGACGCAGCGCGGGGTGCGCGTGCCGCCGGGCGTGACCGTCTTCGACGCCGCGTCGTGGAACGGCATCGCCATCGACTCGACCTGCGGCGGTCACGGCACGTGCCACAAGTGCAAGATCCGGATTCTCCCGGAGGTTGAGGAGGGCGCGCAGCGCCCGTCACGAAACCAGGTGCCGATCACCCGGCACGACGTCCGCACCTTCTCCCATGAGCAGATCGCCGACGGCTGGCGGCTCGGCTGCCTCGTGCAGGCCACCCGCGACCTCAAGGTCGAGGTGCCACCACTGACCACCCGGCCCAAGGCAGCGACCGTCGGCATCGGGCGCCAGGTGATCCTGCGGCCGGCACTGCAGAAGCGCTACGTGGAACTCGCAGAAGCCACCCTCGCCGACCAGCGCACCGACCTGGTCCGGCTGACCGACGCCATCGACGACCTCGAGCTGACCGCCGACCTGCATGTGCTCCGCCGACTGTCGACCGTGCTGCGCGAGTCCGACTTCAAGGTGACCGCAGTGATTGTCGACGAGGACCTCATCGACGTCGAGCCCGGCGACACCAGCGCCCACCGCTACGCGATCGCCTTCGACCTCGGCACCACCACCGTGGTCGGCACGCTGCTCGACGTCGGCACCGGAACGCCACTCGCCGTGACGTCGATGCTGAACAAGCAGCAGCCCTTCGGCGGCGACGTGATCACCCGCATCAGCGCGACCATGATGGACAAGGACACGCTCGGCCGGCTCCAGGAAGCGGCGGGGGCGACCCTGTCCGAGCTGGCCGGCCAGGTGTGCCGCGAGGCAGGCATCGAGCCCACCCAGGTCTACGAGGTGGCGATCGCCGGCAACGCCACCATGACCGCGCTCGCGCTGGGGATCGACCCCGAGCCGCTCGGTGTGGCGCCGTTCGTCATGTCGTCGGCACAACCGCCGTCGGTGCTCGCTTCGGAGCTCGGCCTGACCCTGCACCCCAGGGCACGCGCCTTCTTCTTCCCGGCCCTCGGTGCGTACGTCGGTGGCGACATCGTCGCCGGGATGCTGGCGACCGGCATGGACCGCGACAAGCGCACCCGGCTGTTCATCGACGTCGGCACCAACTGCGAGATCGTCCTCAGTGACGGCGACACGATCCTGTCCACCGCCGCCCCCGCCGGACCGGCCTTCGAGGGCGGTGCCATCAGGTGCGGGATGCGGGCCGCGGACGGTGCCATCGAGGTGATCAAGCTCGACGCCAACGCCCTCGGCGACGACCCGGCCGTCACGCTCGGCGTCATCGGCGATGTGGAGCCGCGCGGGCTCTGCGGCTCCGGGCTGGTCGACGCGGTGGCCGAGCTGGTGCGCGTCGGGCTGCTCGACAACACGGGTCGGCTGGTGCCGGACGAGGATGCCAAGGAGATCGCGCCCGCCCTCGCCGACCGTTTCTCAAAGATCGGCGAGGAGCGGATCTTCCTGCTCCACCGGCCGACACCGGAGACCGAGCCCGGTGAGTGCGTCTACCTCTCCCAACGCGACGTCCGCGAGCTCCAGTTCGCCAAGGCCGCGATCTCGACCGGCTGGACCCTGCTGCTCGAGCAGCTCGGTCTCGAGCACCGCGACGTGCAGCAGGTGCTGCTGGCCGGTTCGTTCGGCAGCTACCTCTCACCCGCGTCCGCGATCCGCATCGGCCTGGTGCCGAAGCTCCCGGTCCTGCGGATCGTCGCCGCCGGCAACGTCGCGGGCGAGGGCGCGAAGATGGCCCTGCTGTCGGTGCGTGAGCGCGCCGGCGCCCAGGCACTGCTGGAGGAGGTGGCCTATGTCGAGCTCTCCGACCGCCCCGACTTCAACGACAAGTTCGTCGACCAGCTCAGCTTCGGCGGCTGAGGAAGGCGCGCAGCGCCCGTCACTGAGCCACCGCACCGCCGTGATCGCGTGCGGCGCGATCGCCCAGCCCGTCGCGGCGATCGTCGGGCGCCGCGGCTGGCCCGTCGACGTACACCCGCTGCCGCCACTGCTGCACAACCAGCCCGACAAGATCGCCGGCGAGGTGCGCCGACTGGCGGGCGAGCTGGCGTCGGCGTACTCCCAGGTCGCCATCGGCTATGCCGATTGCGGGACGTACGGCGCCCTCGACCAGGTCTGCCGTGAGCTCGGCCTGCGGCGGCTGCCCGGCCTGCACTGCTACGACGTCTTTGCCGGCGCGTCGCGGTTGGAGACCTTCTTCGACGAACAGCCCGGCACCTACCTGCTCACCGACTTCCTGGCGAAGTCGTTCGCGCGCACCGTGCTGCAGGAGCTCGGCCTGGATCGCTACCCCGAGCTGCGTGACACCTACTTCGCCAACTACTCCCGAGTCGTCTGGCTGGCGCAGGAGCCGGACGTCGAGCTGAGGGCGCAGGCCGAGCAGGCGGCGGCGAGCATCGGGCTGCCGCTCACCGTGGTGGAGACGGGCGACCACGGACTCGAGCGCGCCCTCGCCGATCTCGTCGGCGAGCCCGGCGAACCCGGCGAACCCGGCTAGTCGCGCAGGTCGGCCAGGAGCGCGGTGCGCCAGGCCTCGGTCTCGGCGACCTGGTTGAACGTGAAGACGTGCAGGCCCTCGACCAACGAACCCGGCTCCCCGAGGGCGGGCGCGCACTTCTCCAGGAGGGACTCGCCGGTGAAGCCGCCGGGGGCGGCCAACCGGGCGAACAGGCCCTTGTTCTTGGCCAGGAACTTGGTCGACTCACCGACGCCGATCTTGGTGGCCATGCCGAGCAGCTTGGTCCGCTCGACCGGTCCGGGGATCCCG
>JBDSPC010000069.1:0-4244 GCA_039914485.1 Nocardioides sp. | reverse complement strand
CGCCTCGCGGTCTACCTCGCCGACGTCGAAGGGTTCCCCTACAAGGAGATCGCCGAGATCATGAACACCCCCATCGGCACCGTGATGTCCCGGCTGCACCGCGGCCGACGCCAGCTGCGCGACATGCTCTCCGACCATGTGCGCGCCAACGACCTGTTGTCCAGCGGCGCGATGGAGGGCAAGTGATGAGCACCCACAGCCACGGCAAGGACGAGTGCTCGGACTACCTCGACCGCATCGTGTTCTTCCTCGACAACGAGTTGGACGACGCCGACTGCTCCGAGGTGCGCGTGCACCTCGACGAGTGCGGCCCGTGCCTGGAGAAGTACGACCTGCAGCGCACCGTGAAGCAGATCGTGGCCCGCTCCTGCTCGGAGTCGGCCCCCGACGGCCTGCGTGACCGGGTGCGGATCCAGATCCGCGAGGTCCAGATCCGCATCAACGAAGGCTGAATTAGCCCGATCGCCTCTCGTTTGAGAGGATGACCCTCAGCCCTGTCACGGGCAACGAGCAGGGCTAACAATTTCTGGAGGACGACCATGGGCAAGACCGGACGCAAGCGCCGCGCTCGCAAGAAGAAGAAGGCGAACCACGGCAAGCGCCCCAACGCCTGAGCGCATTCCACGCAACCCCCGGCTCCTTCCTCGCGAAGGCCGGGGGTTCGCTGTATTGAGGGCTCTCTGGATCTGAGCTCGCCGGCCGGCCGGCCCGGCCGGCCAGCTCGCTCGCACTGCCTTGCCTTGCCCTGCCCTCCAGCCCGACTCCTTGGACCTGAGTCTTCTTGAGACTCAGGTCCAAGGAGTCGGGGTGAGCAGGCCTTGTCGGTGGTGGCTGCTCTCATGGTCACGGAAGATTTCGAACAGCCATCGGGGGAGATGGGCATGGAGACGGAGGGCTCTGAGACGGACGCAGCGGCGGTCGTGCAGGCAGTGGGTGATGAGATCAGTGGGTTGATTCGTCGTGTACGGCGGTTGGTAAAGTGGTCGCAGCGTGAGCTGGCGGTTGAGCTGGGGGTGTCGCAGTCCGCTGTGGCCAAGTGGGAGACGGGGCGGACGTGTCCCTCGGCGCGGATGTTGGCGCGGGTGTTGAGGTGCGCGAAGTTGAGTCTCGTCGCGGTGAAGCCGGATGGCGGACGAGTGGCACCGATGAAGGTGGAGGCGGCGAGGGATGCCGCGTTGCGGCGTTATCCGGCGCACACGTTTGTGTGGGCGGAGGGGTGGTGGGCTCCGGAAGAATCGGGCACGACGGCCTGGATGGGCCAGATCTTGTGCACGTCCGAGGACCTGGGGTTGGCCAAGGTGAGGTACAGCAGATGGTGGCAATTGAGCAGGCCGCCGACGTTGGCCGATATCCACGAACACCCCACGTGGCCCGAACTGGTGGCCGAGGCACGGGAGGGTTGGAGTCCGCCGAGGCGCAGACCGGTGCCGATTCCTGAGTGGGCGTTCGCGGACACGCGCAAGGCGCGCAATCGGTGGCGCGAGGACTTCCGGGCTGCTGCTCGCGCTCGGTGTGTCAGACGCGGGACATGAACCTCTCCGCGTCGACCACGACCCGGGTCACCTCGCCGGCGCCGACCACGCGACCGCCGTCGACATGGCGCGCAGAGACCGTGAACCTGTGCAGCCGCCCGTCGACGTACGCCAAGGACGCGGTCACCTCGAGTACGGCACCGACCGGACTTGCAGCGAGGTGCTCGAGCGTGATCCGGGTGCCGACGCTGGTGCCGCCCGCCGGCAGCGCCGGCTCGATGGCCGCGCAGGTCGCGGCCTCGCACCAGGCCAGCAGCCGCGGGGTGCCGAGCACCGGCAGTGACCCGCTGCCGACGGCGATCGCGGTGTCGTCGTCGGTGACGGTGAACGTGAGTGTCGCGTGTTGCTCGGCCATGTCGCGATCCTAGGTCCGCGAGAAACTTTCGATTCACGAGCAACCTCGTCGCCGCCATGACGTCCTAGAGGGTGTGACGACAAACGTGACGACACCGGTCGAGACGGTGGGGCTCTCGGAGCTCTATGCCGCACACCGGCTCGCCCTGGTGCGGCTCGCCGTGCTGCTGGTGGACGACCAGGCCAGTGCCGAGGACGTCGTCCAGGATGCGTTCGCCGCGCTGGCGCGACGCAGCAACGGGTTGCGCGATCCCTCTGCCGCCGTCGGCTATCTGAGGGTGTCAGTCGTCAACGGGGCGCGTTCGATGCTGCGGAAGCGGCGGACCGTGCGCGGCTACCAGCCGCCGCGGACGATCGAGTCGGTCGGACCGGAGGACCGCGCCGTGGTCGCCGAGGAGCACCGGGAGGTGCTCGCCGCCGTGAAGCGCCTGCCCGACCGCCAGCGCGAGGTGCTGGTGCTTCGCTACTGGTCCGGGCTGTCCGAGGCCGAGATCGCCGCCGCGCTGGGAATCACCCCGGGCACCGTGAAGTCAACCGCGAGCCGTGCGCTCGACGCGCTGGAGCGAATCCTGAAGGACAGGGAGGGCTGGTCATGAACGACCTCGAGACCCGACTCACCGCGGCCCTCGCTGCGCGCGCCGACCTGGTCCGGCCCGGCGACCTGAGCCACGTCGCCCCGGTCGTGCCACTGCGCCGTCGCTGGACCACGCCGCTGATGGTGCTGGCGAGCGCGGCATGCGTCGTGCTCGTGCTGGCGCTCGCCCTCCGCCTCGCCGACACCACACCCAAGGCCGATCCGGCGCCGAAGCCCGACGAGCCGGCGCTGGTGCTTCCGCCCGACGAGGGCCGGGACTGGACGGCCGACGACCTCTCCACGCCGGCCAAGCTCGACCTTGACGGCGACGGGATCAAGGAGAAGGTCGAGTTCCTGGCCGAGCCCGACCCGGACTTCCAGGGACGCACCCGCCTCCAGACCACATTGACCAGCACCGGCGAGGAGGCCTACGGCATGGCCCAGCTGGGCAGCACCATCGGCACCACCGCCCTCGACCCGATCGACGCCGACGACGACGGCGACCAGGAGCTCGTGCTCTATCGAGAGAACCTGGACGGCGGCCCGGGTGCCCTCATGGTCCCGCTGGTCTTCGACCTGCGCGACGGCTTGCTGGTGGAGGCTCAGCCGTCCGAGCCGAACTCGCTGGTCGCCGGCTACCTCCCGATCGCAGGCTCACAGACGACGTACTACGACATGGTGCGCGTGGCGTCCTACTGGATCGAGAACGGCAGCCTCTTCTCCAGCCTGTCGGTCGACGCCTTTGCTCGAGGCAACATGACCTTGATGCGGCCCGAGTCCTACGTCGTCGACGCCTACGAGTGGCGGTTGGGCGAGGACGGGATCCTGCGCGCCGGCGAACCCTCGTGCCTGGTGCTGGTCCCGGAAGCGCAGGCGCCGTGCGGATCGGGGGTCGAGGAGGGCTTCGTGCCGTACATCAACTCCGTCGCGACCGAGGCGATCCCCGAGGGCGAGTGGGTGGACTTCGACGCCGGGTACCAGTTCCGCGCCGCGGTCGAGCCCGGGCAGCCTCCGACGCTCGTCGTGGACGGATTCGACGGGCAGGAGCTGCGGTTCCCGCTCGAGGTTGCGGACCCCGTCGTCAGCACCCTGCAACCGATCTCGGTCTTCTCCGACGGTGCGTCGCTCATCGTCACCTCGTCGTCCGATCCCACCTTCGTCCAGACGCTCGTCCAAGCAGGTGACTCGTTGGTGTCGCTGGTGCCGACCGGCGAGATCGCGCTGGCCAACGCTGGAGCGACCCGGACCTGGCAGACCGCCAACGGCGCCCTGGTCACGATGACCGGGCGCGAGGACGGCTCATGGACGGCGTGGAGCTGGCAGATGGTGTCGCGCACCGAGATGTCGGCCCTCCCGTGGGGGACCGTCTGCTTCGACGACGTGGACGACCCGACGACCGCGCACTCCTGCTGAGGGCTCAGAACACCTTGCCGAAGGCGACGAGGTGCACTCCCGGGACGGGGTCCCAGTCCCGCTCCGGGAGTCGCGTGTAGCCCAGGCGCTCGTAGATCCGGTGTGCTCCGGTCATCGAGGGCAGCGACGAGAGCACCATCGCGGTGGCCCCGTGGGCGAGGGCGTGCTCCTCGCACAGGGCTGCCAGCGCCGTACCCACTCCGCGGCCGCGGGCACCTGGGGCAACGGCGAGCATCCGGAACTCGCCCTCGTGGTCGCCCTCGGCGAGCTCGTGCCACGGCGAGCCCGGCGGGCAGTGGGGCACGCAGCCGAGGAGCTCGTCGCCCTCGGCCGCCACCCACACCTGCGCCTCGGCGTCGCGGAGCGCGACG
>JBDSPC010000407.1:0-5464 GCA_039914485.1 Nocardioides sp. | reverse complement strand
TCAACCTCAACCCCGGCTCCGTGGCCGGTGGCAGCGGCGGGCAGTACTTCGTCGGTGACTTCGACGGCACCACCTTCACCTCCGAGTCGACCGTCACTGATGAGCCCGCGTCGACCGGCACCGTCCTCGAGGACTTCGACAACGGCTCCTGGAACGGGTGGACCGTCGCCAACGAGCCGGGCAACTGGCGCGACGGACCGTTCGGACCCGCGCCGGCGACCAGCTCCCTGCCCGGTCAGAACCCGGTCACCGGGTTCCGCGGCGCCGGACTGGTCAACGGCTTCCACGACGGTGACTGGCCGGTCGGCACGCTCACCTCACCCGGGTTCACGATCGAGGAGGACCACCTCAACTTCCTCGTGGGCGGTGGACGGCACCTCCACGTCCCGGGTGGCCAGCTCGGCAACGAACCGCCCACCGGCACCCTGCTCTTCGAGGGCTTCGAGTATCCCGACGGTGTGTCCATCGCCGACCGGGGCTGGGAGCTGTCCGGGGACTTCGAGCCGGCAAGGAACCCCTCCACGAGTGGAGGCGACTACTTCCTCGGTACCAAGCGGATCAACACCTGGGAAGGCGGACCGAAGGGCGACGACAACGCCGGAACGCTCACCTCACCCGACTTCGTCATCGACGACGATCACCTCAGCTTCCTGATCGCCGGAGGCAAACGCAGCGACGGCTCGCTCCAGGCCGAGCTGGTCGTCGACGGGCAACCCGTCCGGTCCGCAACGGGTCACAACGACGGCGCGCTGAACTGGCAGAGCTGGGACGTGTCGGGTCTTCGAGGCAGCACCGCCCGCCTCCGGATCGTCGACCAGGCCGTCGGCGGGTGGGGCCACCTGACGTTCGACCACGTCGTCCTCGGCCCCGAGCCCGCCCGCGTGCGCACCGACGAGACCAGCGTGAACCTCGTCGTGGACGGCACCGTCGTCCGCACCGCCACGGGAGCCAACAGTGAGGTCCTCGACTGGCACAGCTGGGACGTCAGCGAGCTGCGTGGACAGCAGGCCACCATCCGTGTGGTCGACAACAACCGCTTCGGTTGGGGTCACGTGCTTGCTGACGACTTCCGCCTCGCCCCGCAGCCTGCCCGCACGCGCCTCGCGGCGTACGACTGGCTGGACTGGGGACGCGACTACTACGCCGCCGTGACCTTCAGCGGCGCCGGTGACGACGAACGGCTGATGCTTGGCTGGATGAACAACTGGGACTACGCCAACGACATCCCGACCAGCACCTGGCGCAGCGCCATGTCGTTGCCCCGCGAGGTCCGTCTCGTCACCACCCCCGAGGGCCTGCGCCTGCACCAGGCGGTCGTCCCCCAGATCGAGGACCTGCTGCGCCGGAGAGCCGCCTCGAGGGTGACGAAGCGCCCCATCCAGGAGGGCCACGCCACCCTGCCCATGTCCGGGGACGTCGTGCAGATCGATGCCGTGCTCGACATCGGATCGGCGTCCTCCGCCGGGATCTCGGTCCTCGGTGGTGCCGAGAGTGCCACCCGGATCGGCTACGACGCGCGTCGTCGGGAGCTCTTCGTCGACCGCACGGACTCGGGGGAGACCACCTTCCACCCGGCCTTCCCCTCGATCGAGCGGGCGCCGGTGCCGAGCCGGCGGGGCGTCGTCAGCTTCCGCGTGTACGTCGACCGCGCGTCGGTGGAGGTGTTCACCGGCGACGGCCTCACCACCATCACCGACCAGGTCTTCCCCGAGGCCGGTGCCCGATCCATCGGTGTCTGGGCGGAGGACGGCACGGCTCTGCTCAAGAGCCTCACCGTGACGCCGCTGGACCCCGCGATGTGGGGCCCGTCAGGCTGAGAGAGAACGCACCGTCGCCGCCGGGATGCCGACGTGCTCGATGGTGAGGGACGACGGGTCACCGAGGTCGACTGCGGTGGAGAACGAGAGAGAGCCGTCGGACACGAAGACCTCGACGGACCCGGCGTCCACCCACAGCTCCAGCCTCGACAGGGACCCGCCGTCGGGGACGCGCGAGACGTGCTCGAGCTCCCACGCCTCGTCGTGCGGGCCCTTCGCGGGCATCCGGCGCACGCCGATCTCCCTGGTGACGGGGTCTGCCCGGAGGACGTACGCCGCCGCGTCCCCTCGCAGCGTGAGCTCGACGCCGTCCGTGGCGCCCTCGACCTCCACCTCGACATGGAACGACGCCGTTCCTGGCCGCGTGGGGCTCGCGAGCGGGTCGCCCATCAGGGCACCCAGCGCCGACAGCGGCCTCGAGGTCAGCATCGGAGCCCGGTCGAGGTGGCTGACCAGCTCGATCTCGCGGACGACCGACTGCGACCCGCCCTGCCACTCGGTCCCCGATCGCTCGGCGGCATAGGCCCAGGAGTTCAGCCATCCCAAGGCGTATCTCCGGGCGAGCTGCACATCCTCCGACTCGCGCGGATCCGCCCAGGTGATCGTTGCGTAGTAGTCAGGACCGGCGTCCAGCCATCGGGGCGGGTGCTCGTCGGGGACGAAGGCGTCGTCTGCCCAGGTGCCGGTCCAGTAGACGGTGCCGGTCGAGCGACCCTGTGCGGCCCCGTTCGCGGACGCCAGCAGCACCCAGACCCGTCTGTCGGGATCGCCGTCGAGGCACATCTCGAACAGGTCCGGGCACTCCAGCAGGCCGAGATCGCTGGAGGTGAAGTCGGAGAGGTAGTCCCACTCCCGGAGGTCTGTCGATGCGTAGAAGCCCAGGCGCGGGCCCTCCGCGAGCACCATCACCCATCGATCGCCCGCGGCGTCGTAGATCACCTTCGGGTCGCGGAAGTCGCTGGTCCCGGGGTTGTCGAGGACCGGGTTCCCGGGCTCGGGCACGAAGGTCCTGCCGTCGTCGTGGGACACGAACAGGGACTGGCGTTGCACGCCGTCGGCCTGCTGGGTGGCGAACGCGACCACTGCCCCGGCCCCCAGTCCGGCAGCCCCCTGCTCATCGACGACGACGCTGCCGCTCTCGATGTCGCCCCACGCGTCGACGTACTTGGGTATCGCCACGCCCGCGGTTCGCCAGATGACCATGTCGGCGCTGACCGCCCGCGCCCACGACGTGCCGTTGCCGTGCGGGAAGTCCGCGTTGTAGAGGTAGTACAGGTGCCACTCACCGCCGCTGAACAACGGACGCTGGGGGTCGTTCATCCAGTGCGACGGGGGCGTCAGGTGGTAGGAAGGTCGCCGCGTGCCCGGCGTGACCCGCTGCGGTGGTCGGTCGCCCGCCGTGCAGGCAGCGAGGGCCAGCGCACCGCCTGCTGCCAGCACCGCACGTCGGCGTATCGCGGGCATCCGTGCCATCAGCTCCTCCCGAGAGCCACCCGCGCCGCGGGTATCCACGTGTCTTCCCGAGCAGACACCCGCAGCGGGTGGAGGCCAAAGGCCTGGGGGGAAGCATTGACCTCCCGAATCAATGCTATATCGATTTAGTTGGGTGGTTGCAACCCCCTTCACAGTTCGGACGCAGGGGCTTAACGTGGGGGTCGCCTGGGGAAAGGCCGTCCTTCGCGGGCTCGTCGACGCGAGGGACTTCTCGGAGGGACAACTCAATGATCGTCAAACAACTGCGCCGTGGGCTCGCCCCGCTGGCGCTCCTGGGAATGGTGCTGACCGGCGCCGCCGCGGGAGCACAAGCGCAGGCGACCGACAACACCCCACGTGCGGTGGATGGCTTCCCGGAGCCGACCGCGCACAGCCAGGTCGCCTACATGCCCAACTCCAACTTCACGGCCCGGTGGACGCGTGCGGATGCCCGCCAGCTCAAAGCGATGTCCGACCCCGCCGCCGCCCCGCGGCAGAACTCGATGCCGGAGGAGTACACCGCTCCCACCGTGCCCATCGACTTCCCCGACATGAGCGGCGGACGCGTGTGGGTGTGGGACTCCTGGCCCCTGACCGACTCGGCCGCGAACCAGTACAGCTACAAGGGCTGGGAGGTCATCTTCTCCCTCGTCGCTGACCGCAAGCTGGGATTCGACGACCGGCACACCTACGCCAAGCTCGGCTACTTCTTCAGGAAGGCCGACATCCCCGCCGACCAGCGCCCCGCCAACGGCGGATGGACCTACGGCGGACTCGTGTTCCCCGAGGGTGTCTCGGGCGAGGTCTTCGAGGACCAGTCCTTCACCCACCAGACGGAGTGGTCCGGATCGACCCGGCTCTTCAAGGGCGGCAACGTCAAGGTCTTCTACACCGCCGTTGCGTTCTACCGCAACGCACAGGGCGGGGACGTCAAGCCTGCCGACGCGCGGATCATGATGTCCCCCGGCAAGCTCAAGGCCAACGGCAACGGAGTGCGGTTCACCGGCTTCGAGACCCACCACGAGCTGCTCAAGCCCGACGGCCAGCTGTATCAGAACGGCGCGCAGAACCCCTACTACAACTTCCGCGATCCCTTCACCTTCAAGGACCCGGAGAACCCCGGCAAGACCTACATGGTCTTCGAGGGCAACACGGCCACGGTGCGAGGAACCCCCGCGTGCACCGCGGAGGACCTGGGCTACCGGCCCGGCGACCCGTACGCCGAGGACCTGGAGACCGTGCGCAACAGCGACGCCAAGCTCCAGATGGCCAACGTCGGCCTGGCCGTCGCCACCCGCGACGACCTCACGAGCTGGAAGTTCCTGCCCCCGATCCTCTCGGCCAACTGCGTCACCGACCAGACGGAGCGACCGCAGATCTACATGAAGGACGGCAAGTACTACCTGTTCACCATCAGTCACAGGTCGACATTCGCCGAAGGGATCGACGGACCCGAGGGCGTGTACGCGTTCGTCGGTGACGGCATCCGCAGCGACTACCAGCCCGTCAACCGCGGGTCCGGACTTGCCGTCGGCAACCCGACCAACCTGAACTACGCCACCGGGTTCCCGTTCGACCCCGACTACAACCAGCACCCGGGGACGTTCCAGGCCTACTCCCACTACGTGATGCCCGGTGGACTGGTGCAGTCCTTCATCGACACCGTCGGCACCAAGGACAGCTTCCGACGTGGGGGCACCCTCGGGCCGACGATCCGGTTGAACATCAACGGGGACACCATCACCGTGGACAAGACCTATGGCAACGGCGGACGAGGCGGATACGCCGACATCCCGGCCAACCGGCACGCCGTGCCCGGCACACGCATTCCCTGAGCAGGCGCCAGATCCGGAGCGGGGCAGTTCTCAGTCGAGAGCTGTCCCGCTCCGTGGCGCTGCGATGGAGCCTCGCACGCGCAGTGGCATGGCAACGAGGTGCTCCTGCCCCGGGTCGCCGGCCGTCTCCGGTCGCAGCCCCAGGACAGACTCGACGGCCATCCGCCCCATGTCGAAGTAGGGCAGGGCAACAGAGGTGAGCTGGGGACGCAGCCACCGCGCGAGCTCGGAGTCGTCGAAGGACACCACGGAGATGTCGTCCGGGATGCGCAGGCCCGCGTCGGCGATCGCCTGGTAGGCGCCGAACGCGACGCGGTCGTTGAGGCAGATCAGGGCACG
>JBDSPC010000369.1:0-5375 GCA_039914485.1 Nocardioides sp. | reverse complement strand
ATCGCCCTCGAGCGGTGCAACACCGAGCAGGCGCCGTGGTTCGTCATCCCCGCCGACAAGAAGTGGTACCGCAACCTGGCCATCGGCAGCCTCCTGCTCGACACGCTGCGACGGCTCGACCCGCAGTGGCCGGTCGCCGACTTCGACGTCGAGGCCGAGAAGAAGCGCCTCCTGGACGAGGAGCCGATCAGCTAAGTGCTCGAGAAGGTCTCCGTCACGCGCTACGTCACCCCGCTGCGCGAGGGGGGCAGCCTGCCAGGCATCGTCGAGGCCGATGATCTCGGCACCTACGTGTGCAAGTTCCGCGGCGCCGGGCAGGGCACCCGCGTGCTGGTCGCCGAGGTCATCGTCAGCGAGCTGGCCCGCCGGATCGGCCTGCGCACCCCGCGCCTCGTCGGGCTCGACCTCGACGCCGAGATCGCCCGCTACGAGGCCGACGAGGAGGTCCAGGAGCTCCTGACGAAGAGCGTGGGGCTCAACCTCGGCGTCGACTTCCTGCCCGGTTCCTTCGGCTACGACGGCGAGATGGCCACCACCGATGCCGAGGCCGCGAGCGTGATCTGGCTCGACGCGTTCACCGCCAACGTCGACCGGTCCTGGAAGAACCCCAACCTGCTGGTCTGGCACGGCGACCTCTGGGTGATCGATCACGGCGCCTCGTTGTACTTCCACCACGGCTGGGCCGGAGGAGTGAGTGACCACGATCGGTTCGCCCGCCAGCCCTGGGACATCACCGCCCACGTGATGGAGCAGCGCCGCAGCGCCCTGCCCGAGGCAGACGCCCGCATCACGCCGTTGCTCGACCGGACTGTCTTCACCGAGGTCCTGGAGCAGGTGCCCGACGCCTGGCTCGAACCGGTGCCGGGCGCCGAGACTCCGGACGCGCTGCGTGCGGCGTACGTCGACTTCCTGACCGCTCGACTGGCCACGCGCATCTGGCTGCCGGGGACACCGTCATGACCCGCCTCGCCTATCAGTACGTCACGTTGCGCTGCGTCCCGCGACCCGAGCGCGAGGAGTTCGTCAACGTCGGGGTGGTGCTCTACTGCCAGGCCGCCGACTACCTCGACGTGGCGTGGCAGTGCGACCGCGAACGGCTGGCCGCCTTCGATCCGCGCCTCGACGTCGACTCGGTGTGCGCCGCGCTGGCGTTCGTCGAGGGCGTCTGTCGCGGCGACGCTCGCGGCGGTGCAGCCGCCCGGCAGTCTCTCGGCCAGCGGTTCGGCTTCCTCAAGGCGCCGAAGAGCACGGTCCTCCAGCCCGGCCCGGTGCACGGCGGCATGACCACCGATCCCGCCCGCCAGCTCGAGCACCTCCTGCAACGCCTGGTCGGATGACCATCTTCATCACGGCAGTGCGCCGCAGCCTCGCCACGGCTGGCGATCCGGAGCGCGCGGTGCAGCAGCAGGCCTACATGAAGTCGGCGATGCCCTACTACGGACTCCGGTCCGCGGAGCTCAGGGCGCAGCTCCGGCCCGTGCTCGCCGAGCACCGCTTCGAGGACCGCGCCGAGTGGGAGACGACCGCGCGGCTCCTGTGGGACGTGGCGACCCACCGTGAGGAGCGGTACGCCGTCCTCGCCGTGTTGCGCCACTCGGCGTACAGGCCATGGATCGACGTCGACCTGCTGCCGCTCCTCGAACACTTGGTGCGCACGGGCGCGTGGTGGGACTACGTCGACGAGATCGCGTCGCACCTGGTCGGGCAGGTGCTGCTGGACCAGCGCGCCGTCGTGACCCCGCTGATGACCGAGTGGGCGACGGACGACCACCTCTGGGTACGCCGCACCGCGATGCTCTGCCAGCTCCGGCACCGGCAGGAGACCGACACGGAGCTGCTCGAGCACGCGCTCGTCGCCAACCTCGACGACACCCGGCTGGGCAAGGAGTTCTTCATCCGCAAGGCCCTCGGCTGGGCACTGCGCGAGCATGCGAAGACTGATCCCGCGTGGGTCCTCGACTTCGTCGGGACCCACGCGGACCGATTGAGCGGGCTCTCGCGGCGCGAGGCGCTCAAGCACCTCGGGTGAGATTTGTTCGCCGCGCTCGTGCCTGGCGTGTCGCTGCTCGTCTCAGACCGGAACGAGCTCCACCGCGCCGACGGCGTAGCGCGCCAGGATCGCGCGGGCGACCTCGGGGTGCGCACCGAGCGGCTCGGAGACGGCGACCGCACCGGCCTCGATGGCGAGCTCGGCAGCCCGATCGGGCAGCGTGCCGGGCGCCAGGAAGAACGACGCAACCGCGATGTGGCGGCGCCCCTCGGCACGGAAGGCGCGCACGGCCTCGCCGGCGGCCGGGGGAGCGGCAGACGCGAAGGCGGCCGTGACCGGGAGCTTGTGCCGGGTGCCCCAGGTGCGGGCGAGACGGGCGACGGCCTGGTTGGCCAGCGGGTCGGAGGACCCGGCGGCCGCAAGGACAAGCGCGTCGAGCTCACGCACACGGGCTTCCTTGAGTGCCTCGCGCAGGCGGACGTCGAGCACCTCGAGGAAGGCCGCCTCCATGCCGAGGACACGGGTGGCACGGATCTTGAGACCCTCGTGGCGCGCGGTCGCTGTCGCGACCGCGCCGGGGACGTCGACCCGGGCATGGAAGGCCTCGGTGAGCAGCAACGGCACGACGACGATCTCGTCGAACCCGGCCTTCACCAGCCGGTCCACCACCGTGTCGAACGACGGCTTGGACAGGTCGAGGAACGCCGTCTCGATCCGCAGGTCGGGGCGCATCTTCTTGACCTCGGCCACGAGGGCCTTGATCGTCGCGGCGGAGCGAGGGTCGCGGCTTCCGTGAGCCAGGGCTACCAGTGCAGGAGCGGCCATCAGCTGGGCCTCCCATCTCGGGTGGTGGTGAACGAATCGACGCCGTTGTCGCTTGCAATGAAGTTCATGAGTGGATCCCGCACTCGGTCTTGTTGGTGCCGGCCCAACGGCCGCTGCGCGGGTCGTCGCCGGGCGCCACGCGCCGCGTGCACGGCCAGCACCCGATGCTCGGGTAGTTGTCGTAGACCAGCGGGTTGACCAGCACACCGTTCTCGGCGATGTAGGTCTCCATCTGCTCGTCGCTCCAGCGCGCGAGCGGGGAGACCTTGACCTTGCCCTTGCGGGCGTCCCAGCCGACGACCGGAGCGATCACGCGGTTGTGGGTCTCGGCGCGCCGCAGCCCGGTCGCCCAGGCGTCGTACTCCGCGAGGGAATCGGCCAGGGGTGCGACCTTGCGCAGCTTGCAGCACAGGTCGGGATCGGTCTTGTAGAGGTCCTTGCCGTACGCCGCATCCTGCTCGGCGACGCTCTGCACGGGTGTGAGGGTGATCAGGTTGACCGGCAGCGTCGCCTCGACGGCGTCGCGGGTGCCGATGGTCTCGGCGAAGTGGTAGCCGGTGTCGAGGAACACGACGTCCAGTCCGGGCGCGACCTTGGACGCGAGGTGCGCCAGCACGGCGTCACCCATCGACGAGGTCACGCAGAAGCGCTCCCCGAAGGTGGCGACGGCCCACTCGATGATGTTCTCCGCGGGCGCGAGCTCGAGCTCGGCGCCGACGTGGGAGACGAGCTCGCGGAGCTCTTCGGGCGTGCGGCCGGCGGTGTGGGTGCCCTTGAAGTCGCGGGCAGCCTGGGTGGAGAGACTCATCGTTGCTCACCTCCTCTGGGGATCATGCCGAGATAGTTCACGGAAAAGGCGCGGAGGCAGGAGCGGCACTCCCAGCCGTCCTCGCGCGGCCACAGCGTCGTCTCCCCGCAATAGGGGCAGTGGTTGGTGGCCGCTCGCTCGCTCATGTCAGAGACGCTTCCACAGCGGACTCGCCGCGCAGGTGCACGTCGTCGGCCCGGCCGACCCAGTCGGCGAACAGCTCGTCCGGCGTGCGATCGGCGAGGTAGGCCTGCACGACGTTGGTGACGTAGTCGTCGAGGCCGGCGCTGGTGATCTTGTGCGCGCGCAGCTTGCGACCGAGCGTCGAGCTCAGCCCCAGCGCGCCACCGAGGTGCACCTGGAAGCCCTCGACCTGGTTGCCGGAGTCGTCGAGCACGAGCATGCCCTTGAGTCCGATGTCGGCGACCTGGGTGCGGGCGCAGGCGTTGGGGCAGCCGTTGACGTTGACCGAGATCGGGGTGTCCAGCTCGGGGAACCGCTTCTCGAGCTCGGTGACCAGCAAGCGCGCGCGCTCCTTGGTGTCCACGATCGCGAGCTTGCAGAACTCGATGCCGGTGCAGGCCATGGTGCGGCGGCGCCAGTTGCTGGGGCGAGCGGTCAGGCCGATCTTCTCGAGCCCGTCCGTGAAGGCCTCGGTGTCGGCACCGTCCACGCCGATCACCACGAGCTTCTGGTACGCCGTGAGGCGGACGCCGCGGGCGCCGTACTGCTCGACGAGGTCGCCCAGTGCGGTGAGCGTGGTGCCGTCGATGCGGCCCACGACGGGCGTGGCGCCGATGAAGAACTTGCCGTCCTGCTGCTCGTGGATTCCGACGTGGTCGCCCTGGTGGACGGGGGAGACCGGCGAGGGGCAGTCGACGAGGGCGCGGTGGAGGTACTCCTTCTCGAGCACCTCGCGGAACTTCTCCTTGCCCCAGTCGGCCAGCAGGAACTTCAGCCGTGCCTTCGAGCGGAGGCGGCGGTAGCCGTAGTCGCGGAAGATCCCGGCCACGCCTTCCCACGCGTCAGCGACCTCGGCGAGCGGGATCCAGACGCCGAGCTTGTGCGCCAGCATCGGGTTGGTCGACAGGCCGCCGCCGACCCACAGGTCGAAGCCGGGGCCGTGCTCGGGGTGGACGGTGCCGACGAACGACACGTCGTTGATCTCGGGCGCGACGTCGTGGCTGGGGTGGCCGGTCAGCGCCGTCTTGAACTTACGCGGAAGGTTGGAGAACTCCGGGTTGTCGAGCGCGCGCCGCTTGATCTCGGTGAGTGCCTCGGAGCCGTCGATGATCTCGTCCTTCGCGATGCCCGCGACCGGCGAGCCCAGGAACGGGCGGGGGCCGTCACCGCAGGCCTCGAGCGTGCTCAGACCCGCCGCCTCCAGACGCTCCCAGATGGTGGGCACGTCGACGATGTCGATCCAGTGGAACTGGATGTTGTTGCGGTCGGTGATGTCTGCGGTGTTGCGGGCATGCGTCGTCGAGGACTCACCGAGCGCACGCAAGGCGCCGGCGTCGAGGATCTGGCCGTCCGTGCGTACGCGCATCATGAAGAAGCGGTCATCGAGCTCCTCCTCGTCCAGCTGTGCGGTCTTGCCGCCGTCGAAGCCGGGAGCGCGCTGCGTGTAGAGGCCCATCCAGCGGAAGCGACCACGCAGGTCGGCCGGGTCGATCGAGTCGAAGCCGCGCTTGGAGTAGGTGTGGAGGATCCGGTTGAGGACGTTGAGCGGGTCGTCGTCCTTCTTGGACT
>JBDSPC010000286.1:0-4210 GCA_039914485.1 Nocardioides sp. | reverse complement strand
GGCGTGGTCGTCGGCGGCGTGGTCGTCGGCGGCGTGGTCGTCGGCGGCGTGGTCGTCGGCGGCGTGGTCGTCGGCGGTGTCGTCGTCGGCGGTGTCGTCGTCGGCGGTGTCGTCGTCGGCGGCGTGGTCGTCGGCGGCGTGGTCGTCGGCGGCGTGGTCGTCGGCGGCGTCGTGGGGACCAGCGTCACGCTGTAGTGGCTGATGTCCTTGCCGGACGGGTGCGAGATCTGGACGGACGCAGCGGGCGGGTCGACGGTCACGTAGACGGGACCGTCACCCTGGTTCGCCGAACCGGCCTTCACGCAGTAGCCGCTGATGAGGTAACCAGCGGGTGCGGTGTAGGTGAGCGTCTTGGTCGTGTCGTTCGGCGGATCAAGGTGTACGCCTGAGCACACGCCCTCGTTGTCGTTGTCCGCCGCATTGGCGGCACTCAAGGCCATTCCGAACGGCGCCACTGCCAGCAGCAAGGTGCCGACGAGCAGGGCCAACGTGCTTCTCGTTCGCGTTGGTGCGGTGGATCGCATACGGTGCTCCCCTCTCCCGGCGGAGCACGCCGGTGAGCTGTCTGAGCAGACCAGAACTGGCCTGAGGCGCTCACGATCCTCCGGGGACCCGATCCCTCAGTAGCCCCATTTTGGGGATATCCCCTCCCTCCCTCGCGGATCGCAGGCCCGCGTCCACGAGCGCCGGGCATCGGACATGATGACTGTGTGCCTCCGACTCCCGATGCGTTGATCTCCGTCCGCAACCTGGAGCGGGATTTCGTCGTACGCCGCCGCGTCGACGGACGCAGGCGCAAGGTGCGCGAGCACGTCCGCGCCGTACGCGACCTCACGTTCGACGTCGCCGCCGGTGAGATGGTCGGCTACATCGGCCCCAACGGCGCGGGGAAGTCCACGACGATCAAGATGCTGACCGGGATCCTGGTCCCGACCCGCGGCGAGCTGCGCGTCGCTGGTCTCGAGCCCCAGCGCAACCGCGTGGAGCTGGCCAAGCGCATCGGCGTCGTCTTCGGCCAGCGGACCACGCTGTGGTGGGACCTGCCGCTGCGGGACTCCTTCGACCTGTTGCAGAAGATGTATCGCATACCCAAATTGAGGTATGCCGAGAACCTCGAACGCTTCGTCGAGCTGCTCGACCTCGGCGACCAGCTGGACACCCCGGTGCGTCAGCTCTCGCTCGGCCAGCGCATGCGCGGCGACATCACGGCCGCGCTGCTCCACGACCCGGAGATCCTCTACCTCGACGAGCCGACGATCGGTCTCGACGTGATCAGCAAGGGCCGACTGCGGGAGTTCCTGCGGGCCCTCAACGCCGAGCGCGGCACCACGTTGGTGCTGACCACGCACGACCTGCAGGACATCGAGGCGCTGTGTGACCGCGTCATCGTGATCGACCACGGCACCGCCGTCTTCGACGGAACGCTGGCCGGCCTGCACGACCAGGGCGGCTCTACCCGCACGCTGGTCGTGGACCTCGTCGACCAGGCGTCGCCGATCGCGGTGCCGGGAGCCACCGTGAAGCGCGTCGAGGGGCCGCGGCAGTGGTTGTCGTTCCCGGCCGACGCGAGCGCCGCGCCCATCGTGGGCGCGATCGCTGCGGCGTACGACCTGGCCGATCTCTCCATCCAGGAGCCCGACATCGAGGACGTCATCCGCGAGCTCTACTCGCGCTCCTAGTCCAGGAGCGCGGGCGGCGGATGCCGCCGTAGATCGCGCGGTCGGTGATCCACGGCTGCAGCACCTGCTCCACGGCCTGCAGCGTCGGGAAGACGTGGATGGCCAGCAGGTCGATCAGGACCTCCAGCCGCGGTGCCCGGCTCCGGAGCAGCTCGTAGCGCCAGTCCTCGTGCGGGTGGCCGGGACAGGAGCGGCGGCGCCACGCTCCACCACGCGTCGTAGAAGCTGCTGTTGTGCGCGGCCCGGCTCGCCGCGAAGATCACCAACGTCGCCAGCAGGTCGGCGATCAGCGAGTCGAGCAGCAGCCACGGGGATTCCGGCCCGAGGGTCAGCCAGGCGAGCCCGAGGCCGCCCGCCACGACGTAGGTCACGGCCACTGCTGCCAGAGTGCCCACGCGAGTCATGGCGAGACGTTAGCGTCTGTCACATGCCCGATGCCTTCGACACCGACGTGCTGGGTCGGCCCTATCGGGTCGAGACCATCGAACTGCCGGACGATGCCGAGGGCCCGGTGGTGGCGACCCTGGTGCGCAAGCCCACGCGCAAGCGTGCGGGACGAGCGGTCCTGCACGTGCACGGCTTCGCCGACTACTTCTTCCACCGCGAGTACGCCGAGTGGTGGACCGAGCGCGGCTACACCTTCTACGCCCTCGACCTGCGCAAGTACGGCCGCTCCCTGCGCGAGCACCAGACGCCCAACTTCATCGAGGACCTGGCGGAGTACTACCCCGAGCTCGACGCGGCCTGGCAGCGGATCACCGAACGGGACGGCCACACCAGCGTCGTGGCGACCGCACACTCCACCGGCGGGCTGACGTTGCCGCTGTGGCTCAACGAGCGACGCCCGGCCGCCCTGGCGGCGATGTTCCTCAACGCACCCTGGCTCGACATGCAGGGCTCGGCCTGGCTGCGCAACCCCGCAGCCGGGGTCGCCATCAACCAGCTCGGGGCCAGGCAGCCGCACCGGCTGATCCCGCGCACGGTCAACACCTTCTACGGCCGGTCGCTGCACCGAGACCACGAGGGCGAGTTCGACTACAACTTCGAGTGGAAACCCCTCGAGTCCTACCCGGTCTACGCCGGCTGGCTGCGCGCGATCCGCCGCGGCCACGGGCAGATCCATCGCGGCCTGGACATCAAGGCCCCCACGCTCGTGCTGTCGTCGGGCCGGACGCTCTACCCCAAGGAGATGGGCGAGGACGTCCACACCAACGACATCGTGCTGGACGTCCAGCAGATCCGGCGCTGGGCCTCGTCGCTGGGCTCGCACGTCACCAGCATCGGCATCGACGGCGCCCGCCACGACGTGGTGCTCTCCCGGCCCGAGGTCCGGGCCCGGGTCTACCGGGAGATCGATCGCTGGCTGACGGCATACGTCGAGGACGTCAGATCCTGAGTTGCTCCGCGTCCTGAATCCTGCGGCCCGGCGTGGAGGGGCCCGAATCAGGTCAGCAGGGTGATCAACGCAGCGACGCCGACGACCACGATGAAGCCGCGCAGCACGGCCGCGGGCAAGCGGCGCCCGATCGATGCGCCGAGCAGTCCCCCGACGATCGCGCCGCCGCCGATGAGCACGACGATCAGCCAGTCGACGTCCGCGACGAGCGCGAACAGCACGCCGGAGACGCCGTTGACGAGCACCGCCAGCACGTTCTTCAGTCCGTTGAGCCGTTGCAGGGTCTCGTCGATCCCGATCCCCATGATGGCCATCATCAGGACGCCCTGGGCGGCGCCGAAGTATCCGCCGTACACACCGCACGCGAACATCAGCGGCCACACCCACCAGGCTCCGTTGGCCGGCAGTCCACCGGCCGCCTCGTGGCGGCGGGCGACCCACGCGGAGATCCGCGGCCCGGCCACGACGAGGACCAGGCCCAGCAGGATCAGGGCGGGCACGATCACCTCGAAGGCGCCGGGCTGCCAGAGCAGGAGCAGGCCACCGAGCAGGCCACCGATCGCCGACGCACTGGCGAGGTGCAGGATCCGGCTGCGTTGGCCGACCAGCTCGCGGCGGTAGCCCAGGGCACCGGTCACCGAGCCGGGCACCAGGCCGATCGAGTTGGAGACGTTGGCGGTCACCGGTGGCACGCCGAACGCCAGCAGGGTCGGGAACGTGATCAACGTTCCCGACCCCACCACGGTGTTGATGGTGCCGGCGGCCACGCCCGCGAGGGCGATCAGCACGGCTTCGAGCGGGCTCACTCCGAGGGGGGCTCCTCGGCAACGGGGGGCTCGATCGGCGGCGCCATGGGCGCGGCCGTCGGCGTCCGGCTGGCCGCATCGGCCGCCTTGATCGCTTCCTCGACAGCCTTGTTGGTGGAGCCGTCGCCCGAGGACTTCGGCAACTGCGGCTCGGTCGGGCCCATGTCGACGCGCGTGCGCGGCGTGGCGTCCTGCGGAATGCCGGCGATCTCGTGGATGGAGGACCCGAGGCCCTCGAGCGCCTTGGTGATCTCGGAGGGGATGACCCACACCTTGTTGGCGCTGCCCTCGGCGATCTTCGGCATCATCTGGAGGTACTGGTAGGCCAG